>NZ_CAACUY010000046.1 GCF_900659615.1 Actinomadura fibrosa
GGGCACGCGCCGCCGCCGCCCGCGCCCGCTGCGCGGCGCCCGCCCCGGCCCGGGGAGGTGGGAGGTGACCGTCGAACGCCCGTCGGGCTCGACCGTCCTCCGCATCGTCCTCGGCCAGGAGCTGCGGCGCCTCCGCGAGGCGGCCGGGCTGACCCGCCACGAGGCCGGCGACAGCATCCGCAGCTCGGAGTCGAAGATCAGCCGGATGGAGCTCGGCCGGGTCGGCTTCAAGGAGCGGGACGTCGCCGACCTGCTCACCCTGTACGGCGTGACCGACCAGGCGCAGCGCGACTCCGTCCTGGAGAAGATGCGCGAGGCCAACACGCCGGGCTGGTGGCACCGCTACCGCGACGTGCTGCCCTCCTGGTTCCAGAACTACGTCGGGCTCGAAGAGTCGGTGTCGCTCATCCGGACCTACGAGATCCAGTTCGTCCCCGGGCTGCTCCAGACCCCCGACTACGCCCGCGCGGTCATCCGGCAGGGCAACCCCGACGCGTCCGCCGCCGAGATCGAGCAACGGGTCGACCTGCGCCTGCGCCGCCAGGTGCGCCTCTCCGAACCCGATGCCCCCTGGCTGTGGGCCGTCATCGACGAGACGGCGCTGCGCCGCCCGCTCGGCGGCCCCGCGACGATGCGCGGCCAGCTGGAGCACCTCATCGCCCTGTGCCGCCGGCCCCGCACCACGATCCAGGTCATGCCGTTCCGGTTCGGCGGCCACGTCGCGGAGGGCGGCGCGTTCAGCATCCTCCGCTTCCCCGAGCCGGACGTGCCCGACGTCGTCTACCTGGAGAACCTCGTCGGCGCGCTGTACCTGGACAAGCCCGACGAGGTCGACATCTACCTCGGCACGATGGAACGGCTGTGCCTGGACAGCACCACGCCGGAGTCCACGCCCGACGTCCTGGCCGACATCCTCCGCGAGGAGTACGGGACGGGCACGGCCACGCACACCATCCCCCAGCGCGGCGGAACGGTGCGCACGGAGAGCTGCCGCCTTCCGGCCACGCCCCGGATCAAGGGCGATCTCGACGCCGTCCTGCCCACGCCCTTCGGCACCCGCATCCTCGTCGGCGACGTCCTCGGCCCGCCCGAGACCGCCGAGCGGACCGCGGCCGGCGCGCTCCGCGCCTTCCGGCAGCTCGCGCCCAACGAACCGAGCCTGCCGGGCCTGGTCGAGCGGATGCGCTCCGCGCTCCTCCCGGAGCTGGGCGACGAGGAGTTCGTCACCGCCCTGCTGCTCACCGTCCACGACGACCACGCCGAGCTGGTGTGCTGCGGGAACCCGCCGCCTCTCCTGCTCCGCGAGGGGCGGGTCTCGCCGCTCGACCCCCTGCCGGCCTACCCGCCGCTGACCCTGCTCGACCTCGGCGACCAGTGGTGCGAGACGACGACCGTCCCGCTGCGTCCCGACGACCGGCTGCTCCTGCACACGTTCGGCCTGCTCCAGGCGCGGGACGACCAGGGGCGCGCCTACCCGCTCGCGGACCGGGTCACCGCGCTGCGCGCGGGCGGGCCGGCCGTGGCGCTGGAGGACATCGAGACCGACCTGTTCGACCACACCGGAGGCGACCTCAGCCTCCAGACGGCGCTCCTGCTCGCGCGCTTCGACCGCCAGGCCGCCCCGCGCAAGACCCGGCAGCGGACGGCACGGGCGAGCGACTGACACGTCAGGACCTGCGGGCCGCCCGCACCCGTCGGCGTCCACGGCGGGATCGCGTCAGGCGAGAGTGACGTTCATACCGCCTCGCGCCAGGACGTCCAGGACCTCGGCGAACAGGTCGAAGGGCCGCCCCTCCGGGGTCAACCGGTCGGACAGGTGCTCGCGCGCGGTCGCGGCGTCCCGCCAGAGCAGGGTCGCGGGGGCGGTGTATCCGAACCTGCCGCGCAGGCAGTCGTCGAGGGCGTCGAGCCCGCCGCCGAAGTAGCCGCCCGGCCCGTTCACCGCCTCGCCGAGCGCCAGGTAGAGCCCCGGTTCGTCGGTCGCGTGCCGGCCGTCGAGGACGTAGGCGTGACCGGCCGGCCGGTCGGCGCGGGCGCGCCGACCGGACCGCTCCCGCACGAGGGCGAGCCAGACCCCCCGACGGCGCGTGTCGAGGTCGGCCCAAGCGCCTTCGGTGCCCGGCGCGCCGGCGAGCCACCGCTCCCAGACGGGCCGGGCGTGGTCCGGAACCGGGGCGAAGAGCGTCCCTTCGAGTTCGAGATCGATCACGTCCCTTCCGTCGCGGGAGCGGCGCCAGCCGCCGACGCTGGCCCACAGGAGCCGCTCGGTGAGCGGCGCGCCTTGGCGGTCCCGTATCTTCAGGGCCACCTCCTCCAGGTTCAGCGCCCGCCGGGTGCCCTTCGCCAGCACCGCGCGCAGCTCGTTACTCGGCGTGAGCTCGCGCAGGACGAGCCGCGGCACCGTCCGCTCGGGCGGCAGGACGCGGACCACTGCCCGGCACGAGCCCAGCCATCGTTGCTCGTCGTGCGCGCGGACCAGACCGTCGTAGCTCTCGGGCGGACCCTCGTAGTCGTCCGAGCCGGTCAGCACGAGGCTTCCGGAATGCCGCCCAAGACTCTCCACGTCTTCCAGCAGCCAGGGACCGAGTGCCTCGTCCTCCGGCACCAGCCACACGCGGCGGCTGATCCAGCCCCGCACCTCGGCGCCCTGCGGTTCCCAGTCGACCAGTTCGTACGTCTCGTGCCAGGGCTCCTCGAAGAGCCCGTCCACGGCGGTGCACGTCCCCCAGACGGTGCCGTGCTCCGTGTCCGCCAGCGTGTACTGGCCGCGCCCGTGTCGGCCACCGTCCTCGTGCACGGCACAGATCATCCCGTACCCGGCGTTCAGTGGGCGACCAGTGTCTCGGGATCCGCCGCCTCCTCCGCGGCGGGCCGGATGTCGGGGCGGGAGGTGTTCATCAGGACGGCGACGATCAGGGCGCCGACGACGATGATCCCTGCGGCCCAGGCGCTCGCCGTCCCGAAGCCCTCCACGGCCGCCTGCCGGGCGATGGCCGGGGTCGCGCCGTGGGAGGCGAGGTAGTCGGCCGTGGCGGTGGTGGCGATGGTGTTGAGCAGGGCGGTGCCGATCGAGCCGCCGATCTGCTGGGCGGTGTTGACGCAGGCCGAGGCGACGCCGGCCGCGTTCGGGTCGATGTCGTGGGTGGCGTAGTTGAGGGCCGTCGGCATGATCAGGCCGGAGCCGAAGCCGAGGAGGAGTCCCGCGATCAGGACGCCGCGCGCGTAGGGGGTACCGGGCTCCAGGGTGAGCATCCACAGCATGCCGCAGGCGACGATCAGCATGCCGGGGACGATCAGCGCGCGCGGGGGAACCCTCGGCAGCAGCCGGGTGGTGAGCCCGGCGGCCGAGACCAGGACCGTGGTGACCATCGGGAGGAAGGCCACGCCCGTCCGGATCGGCGAGTAGCCCTTGACGGCCTGGAGGTAGTAGGTCATGAAGAGGAACGCGCCGAACATCCCGATGACGGCGATGCCCACGGTCAGGTAGGCGCCGCCGCGGGTGCGGTCGGCGACCACGTGCGGCGGCAGCAGCGGCCCCGCCGTCCGGCGCTCGACGAGCGCGAACACCGCGAGCAGCACCGCGCCGGCGGCCAGCAGGCCGATGGTCCGCGGCGAGTCCCAGCCGTCGGACTCGGCGCGGCTCGTCCCGTACACGACGGCGACCAGCCCGGTGGTCACGAGGAGCACGCCGGGAAGGTCGAGGCGGGCCTTGCCGGTGCGGTGCGACTCCGCCACCAGCGCGGTGGCGCCGACCGCCGCGACGAGGGCGAGCGGGATGTTGACGTACAGGCACCAGCGCCAGTCCAGGTAGTCGGTCAGCGCCCCGCCGGCCAGTAGCCCGACCGCGCCGCCCGCGGCGGAGATGGCGCCCCAGACCCCGAACGCCTTGGCGCGGTCCTCGGCCCGGGTGAACGTCACCGTCAGCAGCGACAGGGCGGACGGTCCGAGCAGCGCGGCGAAGGCCCCCTGCAGCGCGCGGGCGACCAGCAGCAGTTCGAAGCCGGTCGCCGCGCCGCCGAGCGCCGACGCCCCGGCGAAGCCGAGCGCGCCGACGAGGAAGGTCCGCCTGCGGCCGGCGCGGTCGGCGATCCGGCCGCCGAGCAGCAGGCTGCCGAACGCCAGCGTGTAGGCGGTGATGATCCACTGCCGGTCGCCGTCGGAGATCCCCAGATCCCGCTGGAGCGACGGCAGGGCGATGTTCACGACGGTGGCGTCCAGAACGATCATGAGCTGGGCCAGCGCGATGAAGAACAGCGCGGCCCAGCGGCGCGGCGCGGCCGCCGGGGCCTGCGCCCTCGTGGTTGCCATGACTTCGTCCTCACTCGTGGTGCGTGCCGCGCGGACCGGCCGCGCGGCGTCCTGACGACCACGAGACGCCGGTGGCCCGAGCCCTGTGACGGCCGGTGCCCTGTGACCTGCGCCACCGCCCTCAGGTGTCACAGGGCGGCGAGCGCCGGCGTCCCGTAACCGGCGCGTTGTGAACGAGATCGCGTCCGCGGGCGTCGAAGCAGGTGCCGGGGCTCCCCTCGTACGAAGGACGCGAATGTCACAACGCAAGGTGAGCCCTGCCGGCGCGCTCGTCGCGATCGGCCTCTGGCTCGTCGTCGCCCTGCTTCCCCTCGTCTTCGGCCTCGCGGACGCGCGCCTGGCGTTCGGCCTCACCGGCACACCGGGCACGGCCACGGTGGAACGATGTATCCACTACGGTTCCGGCAAGCACTCGCGCACCGACTGCCGCGGCCGCTTCGTCTCCGACGACCGCGCCGCGGCCACCCGCACTGTGGGGCTGCCTCCCGAGTCCGACGAGGGCGAGACCTTCCCGGCCCAGCTCAGGCCCGACGGCGAGCGGGCGCGCCCGACGGACGCGAAGGGCCGCCTGTCCACGCTGGCCCTGCCCGCCCTGGGGCTGCTCTTCCTGGTTCCCCTTCCCTGGGGGCTTCTGTACCTGTTCACCGATCGCCAGCTGGGCCGGTTCACCCGCTACCTGATGGCCGGCGCGGCGACGGCACTGGGCGCCGTCTGCCTGGTGGGCCTGACGGCCGCCAACCTCTGAACGCCCGGCCGTCCGTCAGGGCTTGCGGGCGACGCCGCCCCACATGCCCGTGGTGGCGGACGGCGGCGCGTCGCCGTCGTCGGGGCGCCAGTCCTGAACCGGCACGACACCGGGGTCGAGCAGATCGAGCCCCGAGAAGAACGCGGTGACGCCCTCGCGCGTCCGGAAGGTCACCTTGAAGCCCATCGCCTTGGTCAGCGCGTCCTCTGCGGCGGCCATCTGCTCGGGCATCTGGTCGACGCCCGGGTGGGTGACGGCCAGGAAGCTGCCGGGCGCGAGGGCGTCCATCAGCGTGCGGACGATCGCCCGCGGGTCCTCGTCGTCGGGGACGCAGTGCAGCACGGCGATCAGCAGCAGCGCCACCGGGCGGCCGAGGTCGAGCAGCCGCGCGGCCTCGTCGAGGATCCGGCCGGTGTCGCGGAGGTCGGCGTCGACGAACGAGGTCGGCGCCGTGACCCCCGCCAGCAGGGCCCGCGCGTGCACGAGGACGATCGGGTCGTTATCGACGTAGACGACGCGGCTGCCGGGGTCCTCGGCCTGCGCCACCATGTGCGTGTTGTTCGCGGTGGGGATGCCGGTGCCGATGTCGAGGAACTGGGTGACGCCCTGCCGGGCCAGCGTCCGGACGGCCCGGCGCAGGAACGCCCGGTTCGCGGTGACGCCCGGCTTGATCGTCGGAGTCGCCGCCATGACGCGCTCGGCGGCGGCCCGGTCGGCGGCGAAGTTGTCCTTGCCACCCAGCCAGTAGTCGTAGATGCGCGCGATGTGCGGGGTCGTGGTGTCGATCCCGCGGGGTGCGCTCTCCTGCTCGCCACCGGGCATGCGGGACAGGGTAGTGGTTTCCCGGCCAGGCCGGGCGTCCCGCCGGTCAGCGCTGCGGGATCTTCTGCTCGCGGGTCCAGAGGTCGATCAGTTCCATCGTGGTGTCGTTGTGGGTCTTGACGTTGACCTGGTCGCCGTTGTGCTCCATGTCGACGCCCACGGCGCGCAGGTCGGGGACCTGGCCGCCGGCGAGCGCCCGCTGCTCGGGCTGCCGCTCGTAGGCGCCGGGGCGCCACCAGTAGAGCTGCGCGGAGATCGGCTTCTCGCCGTCCCCGGCGAACGTTTGGGCGAGCCGCTGCATGATGTCCATCGCCTGGAAGATCACCGTCTCCCCGATCTCGTGGACGAAGACGTACTCCGGCAGGGGGAACGCGACCAGGGCGCCGACCCGTCCGGGCCGCACGTGCCGGCCCAGGACATGGACGTGCGCCCCGACGTACCGGTGCTGCCCGCCGATGATGACCATCGGGACGCCGCCGTACTCCTTGCGCTCGGTGTAGTGCTCCTCCTTCTCGATCGCGGCCCGCAGGCCGGCGGCGAAGGCCTCGCTCTCCGGGACGCCGCCGAGCTCGGTCCGGTTCACCGGGCGGATCGTGTCGGGGAGGTCCTCGGCGACGGCCTGGACCAGGCCCTGCGCCAGCGGGCGGATGAGCATCGCCTCGCGCAGGCCGGGCGGCTGGTCGAACGCGTCGGACGGGTAGAGCCGGACGCGCAGGGTCCCCGCCTCGATCATCCGCCCGATCTCGGACGTCCCCGCGCCCTGCCCGGCGGGGGGCCGCTGTGCCTGCGGCGCGGGCGCGGCTCCTGGAGTCCACGGGGACGGGGCGGGGGACGGGGACGGGGCGGGAGGCGGGGACGGGGCGGGAGGCGGGGCGCCCCACGAGGGCTGGGCCGCGGAACCGGCCCTCTTGGTCCGCTGCTTGAGGACCACCGCCTGGGCCCACTGGGCGGCGTATCCCGGAAGGGCATGCGGGGGAGTGCGGCCGGCGAACAGCCGCCATTCCGCGATGTTCACCGAGCCCTTGTCGCCCTCGGGGAAGCGGATGATGAGCGAGTCGGCGGTCTCAAGGTAGGCCGTGCACCCGTGGCCCGAGAAGGCGTGGATCAGAGCGACGGCGGCGTTGTCGGGGTGCACTGTTCTCCTCGCGGGTCCTCGTTCCGGTGGCGGAGAGTCACCGCAACGATGCCATGGCCAGGTGATCATAGGGCAGGGCGCGGGTCGGACGCCCCCTCGTTCCGGCCCGGCCGCGCGGCCGGTCCAGCGAACCCCCCATGTAAGGGTTGATGTGCACAAGCCCCTTACCGCACGCTGGCCCGCATGACGGATCGCACCGGTGTACGGCCGGCAACCGACGACGACATCCCAGAGCTCGTACGCCTGCGGGCGCTCCTGTTCGGCGAGCTCGGCGGCGACTTCTTCAACCCCTCCTCGGCGGGCGACGACTGGCGCGCCGCCCTGGCCGCCGTCCTGAAGGACAAGCTGAAGCACGACGACACGCGGATCCTGGTCGTGGACGGCGACCGCGACGGCGCGCTGGCCGCCTGCGCCATCGGGACCGTCGAGCAGTGGTTCCCCGGCCCGCACTCGCGCAACGGTCGGATCGGGCACGTCATCGGCGTGGTCACCGACCCGGCGCACCGGCGGCGCGGCCACGGCCGCGCCCTGATGGACGACCTGCTCCGCTGGTTCCGGGAGCGCGAGGCCGTCCGCGTGGACCTGTACGCCTCCCGGCAGGCCGAGCCGCTCTACCGGGACCTCGGGTTCTCCGACCACCCCGACCCCGCGCTGTGCTGGCGCCCATGACCCGGCTCCGGCCGCGCTGGGGCGCCGGTCGCGGAGGCGCCGGCCCGCCGTCCCGCCGGGCACGGGACGGCACGGCCGGCGACGGCACGGCCGGCCGCGACGCCTGGCGGTACAGGTGGACCGTCCTGGGCGTCGCGACGTTCACCCAGGCCGCCTCCGGCTTCTTCGTCCAGGGCATCGGGGCGATGGGCGTCCAACTGCGCGAGGACTTGCAGTTGAGCACCGCTCAGCTGGGCCTCCTGCTCTCGGCGTCCCAGCTGGTCCCCCTGGTCGGGCTGCTGGTCGCGGGGGAGCTGCTGGACCGCTACGACGAGCGCTGGGTCGTCGGCGCGGGGGCCTGCGTCGTCGCCGCGAGCCTGGGCGCGGGCGGCCTGGGGCAGGGCTACGTGTTCCTGCTGGTGGTCCTGCTCATGGTCGGCGCCGGGTACAGCACCGTCCAGCCCGGCGGCAGCAAGTCGGTGGCGTCCTGGTTCCGGACGTCCCAGCGGGGCCTGGCGATGGGCGTCCGGCAGGCCGGCGTGCCGCTGGGCGGCGTCGTCGCGGCGGCCGTGATGCCCGCGCTGGCCGCCGCGCACGGCTGGCGGTCGACCTTTTTGGCCGGCGGGCTCGTCGCGCTGGCCGGGGCCGTGGCCTTCATGGCCCTGTACCGCCGGCCACCCGTCCCGGACCTCGTCCGGGACGGGGCCGGCCGCGCCCCGGAGCCGCCGGACGCGCCGGGCTCGCGGCTCGGTGCCCGGCTGCGGATGCTCCGCGAACCGGCGATGGCCGAGATCGTCGCGTCCGGCGTCTGCCTGGTCTCGGTGCACAGCGGCATCGGCGTCCTGACCGTGCTCTACATGCACGAGGCGGCGTCCGTCGCGGCGGGCCCGGCGGCCCTGGTCCTCGTCGCCTCGCAGGCGGCGGGCGTCGCGGGACGCGTCTGCCTGGCGGCCTGGAGCGACCGCCGCGGGCCGGGGCGCCAGGCCACCGTCCGGATCTGCATGGTCGCCGCGGCCGCGGCGATGGCGGTGCTGATGACCCCCGCCGGGCACGAGCCCGCGGTCGCCTGCGCGCTGTTCACCTGGCTCGGCTTCTTCGGCATCGGCTGGTACGGGCCCTGGGTCACCCACGCGGCCGAGTCGGCGCCGCCGGGGCGCACCGGGTTCGCGCTCGGCCTCGTCATGGCCGTCACCCAGACCGCCGTCGTGCTGGCTCCGTTCCTGCTCGGCCTGCTCAAGGACGTGACCCACAGCTTCGTACCGGTCTGGGGTGCCCTGACCGCGATGACCGTCCTCGCCCTGGCCGTCACCTCGCTCCGGGACGCCGCCGCGGTGCCTGCCCGGATGCGCGTGCTGCTAGCGTCGGTCATCGTGCCGGACCGGTTCGAGGCGACGCTGCCAGCGAGGTGGCGCACGCTGCTGGTGGGGTGCGCGTTGGTCCTGCTGGCGCCGTTGGCCTTCGTCCAGCCCCACGGGCTTCCCGGCGAGTTCGGACGGGCCGCGCTGATCGCCCTCTTGATGGTCCAGGCGGGCGCCGTCTGGTGGGTGGGCGAGCGTCCCGCGGCGGTCACCGCGGCGGTGCTGGCCGCCGGAGCCGGGATCCAGTACCTGTATCCGGACGCCGGGCTCGGCATCGCGCTGGTCGTCGTGAGCACCTTCGCATGGATCCGTCCCGCTCGCGAGTCCCTGTGGGGGCTGGCGGGGGCGCTCGTCCCCGCCGTCGTCCTGCCGTGGGCGACCGGGCACGCCCTGCACGCACTGCTATGGCCCGCCGCCGCGCTGCTCGCCTGGAGCTGGGGAGCGCTCGGACGGGCCCGCTCCGCCCAGCGCCAGGCCGAGGCGCGGCGCGCCGTCCTGGAGGAGCGGGCCCGGATCGCCCGCGAGCTGCACGACGTCCTCGCCCACACGGTCTCGGTCATGGTCGTCCAGGCGGCCGCGGCGGACGACGTGTTCGACGCCGACCCCGCCAGGGCCCGCCAGGCGCTGCGCGACCTGGAGACCTCCGGCAGGGAGGCGCTCGCCGAACTGCGCACGTTCCTGCGCACCGTCCGGTCCCTGGACGGCGAGTCCGCCCTCGACGCCGACGTCCCCGCGGCGCCTCCGCCGGGCCTCGCCGACCTCGACGTCCTGACCAGGCCCCTCGCCGCGGCGGGGCTGCGCGTGACGCTGCACGCCGAGGGACTGGACGACCGGACGCTGCCCCCGGGAGTCGAGTTGTCGGCCTACCGGATCGTGCAGGAGTCGCTCACCAACACCCTGCGCCACGCCCGCGCCAGCACCACCGACATCACCGTCGCCGCCACCGACCGCGAGCTGACCATCGACGTCCGCGACGACGGCACCGGCGGCGGCCGCCCGCCCGGTCTTGGAACGGGCCAGGGCATCGCCGGCATGCGCGAGCGCGCCGCGACGCTCGGCGGGTCGCTGGCGGCGGGACCCGACCCGGCCGGGGGGTTCCGCGTCCGCGCCCGGCTGCCGCTGGGAGGGCCGCCATGACCATCAGGGTGCTCGTCGCCGACGACCAGGACCTGGTCCGGGCCGGCTTCTGCATGATCCTCGACGCCCGCGAGGACCTGGAGGTCGTCGGCGAGGCGGCCGACGGCGACGAGGCCGTCCGGGAGGCCGCACGGCTGCGCCCCGACGTCGTCCTGATGGACGTGCGGATGCCCGGCACCGACGGCGTCACCGCGACCCGGCGGATCACCGCCGCCGCCGACCCGCCGAAGGTCGTCATCCTGACCACGTTCGACCTGGACGAGCCGCTCTACGCCGCGCTGCGGGCCGGGGCGAGCGGCTTCCTGCTCAAGGACGTCCGCCCGCCCGAGCTGGCCGAGGCCGTCCGGGTCGTCTCCCGGGGTGAGGCGCTCCTGGCCCCGACCGCCACCCGCCGACTCCTCGACCGGTTCGTGGCCGTCCAGCCGAACGAGCCCGCCTCACCGGACCGGCTGGCCGAGCTCACCGAGCGCGAGGCAGAGGTGCTCGCGCTGGTCGCCCGGGCCGCGTCCAACGCCGAGATCGCCCGGCATCTGGGCCTCGCGGAGGCGACCGTGAAGACCCACGTCTCGGCCGTCCTGCGCAAGCTCGGCGCCCGCGACCGCGTCCAGGCCGTGGTGATGGCCTACGACCTCGGTATCGTCCGCCCCCGCCCGTCAGCCTGAAGTCGCACCTCGAAGACCCGACACGCGGCCGAGGCCCCGGACCCGCCGTCTCACTAGCGTCATCAGGGGAAATGAGAGCCGCACACGGAGGCAGGTCGGATGTTCAGGTCGCGCCGGACGCGCAAGGACGAGGCATGGGAAGGCGTCGTCACCGCCAAGTCCCGCAACATGCCGGACGGGTCGAATCTCTACCACTACGTCGAGGTCGCCTTCAGCGACGGCAAGACCAGGAAGATCCGCGTCAAAGGCTCGCTCTGGGAGTCGCTGCGCCCCGGCGACCAGATCGTCAAGAACGCCGGCTCCGACCCCGTGAAGGGGTAGCCGCCCGGCGGCGTCGCCCGCCGTGATGTGACCGACCACGACGTTCTCCTGCCGGGCGCCGCGCTGTACAGCGCGGCGCCCGGCTTTTTGGCGTACTCGGCCAGGACGGGCCGTCTGGGCGCTTCGCATGTAGCTCACGTTCAGACGACGCGGAGCTATTGTCCAACAATCTCTCAGGTGCTCGCGGGAGCCCTACGTCCATTGTGCCCCCTTTCCAGCGAGATCCTTGCTGTGAGGTGTCTGACATGTTACGTTCCTCGCATCGCTTGTCGGACAATCCGACCGGGGTACCAGGAGGGGAACGATGTCGACCAACCCCCATGCGGAGGCCCTCCGCTTCGAGGACGTCACGCTCCGGTTCCCGGGGGCGCGCCGGGCGGCGATCGAGGACGTCTCGCTCCAGGTCGGGCGCGGCAAGTTCGTCGCCGTGATCGGGCCGTCCGGGTGCGGCAAGAGCACGATCCTCAACCTCGCGGCCGGGCTGCTCGCGCCGACCGAGGGCGAGGTCCACTTCGCGGGCGAGCGCGTCACCGGCGTCAACTCGGCGGCGGCGTACGTGACCCAGCAGGCCAACCTGCTGCCCTGGCTGAGCGTGCGGTCGAACATCGGGCTCGCCCTGAAGTTCCGCAAGGTGCCGAAGGAGGAGCGCGAGGCGCGCGTCGACCACTGGGTGAGGCTGGTCGGGCTCACGGGCTTCGAGGACCACTACCCCCGCGAGCTGTCCGGCGGCATGCAGAAGCGCGTGTCGATCGCCCGGGCGCTCATCTACGACCCGTCCATCGTGCTGATGGACGAGCCGTTCGGCCCGCTGGACGCCATCACCCGGCTGAAGCTCCAGCAGGACCTGCTCAACCTCTGGGAGGAGCAGAACGGCACGCTCGTCTTCGTCACGCACGACCTGAACGAGGCGATCTACCTCGCCGACGAGGTCATCGTCATGTCCAGCGGCCCCGGCACGGTCCGGCGGGTCCTGGACGTGCCGTTCGCGCGGCCCCGCACCATCGGCTCCCTCGTCGAGTCGCCGGAGTTCGCGGAGCTCTACAACGACCTGTGGGGCCTCTTCACGTCCGAGCTGCAGACGACCGACGCCACCGCGTAGAGACCGAGGTTCCACGTTGATATCGATCACCGAGACGATCGACGTCCCGAGCCCGCCGGAGCGGGTGTGGGAGGTCATCTCCAGCCCCCCGGACGTCGTGTCCTGCATCGCCGGCGCCGAACTCGGCGAGGCGCACGGCGACGGGTCCTTCGACGGCGCGCTCGTCGTCAAGTTCGGGGCGGTCCGGGTCAGGTTCCGCGCCCGCGTGCACCTGGAGCTGGACGAGACCGCACTCCGGGGGATGCTCACGGCCCGCGGCAAGGACGGCCAGGCCGCGACCCGCTTCACCGCCGAGGCGACCTTCCACGTCGCCGAGGACGGGAACGGCTCCAGAGTGGCCATGAACGGCGAGGTCCAGCTCACCGGCAAGCTGACCTCGCTGATCGAGGCGGGCGCCGGCGTCGTCGTCTCCCGCATGACCAAGGACTTCGCCGCGCGGCTCGTCGAGCGGTGCGCCGCGCCCGCCGGACCGGAGGCCGCCGCGGCGGTACCGGCCGGGTTGTCCACGGCCCCCAAGGCAACCGCCACGAAGACCGCGCCGGCCGCGCCAGCCGGAACGGCCACACCGGCCAAGCCGGCCGCTCGGATCCGCGCCTGGTGGGCGGCGCTGTGGAGCAGGCTCGCGGAGCGTTCCAGCCAAGGAGGTAGGGCGTGACCGGGCTCAACGGGATCGTCCGCGAGCTGGAGGCGGGGCGGCACGCCTTCGCGAGCTTCGCGCCACCGGACCCGGCCGCCGCCGTGGAGTTCGCGACGGCCGGGTACGACGGCCTGGTCTTCGAGATGGAGCACAAGCCCTGGGACGTCGTCGGCCTCAAGGACAGCCTCCAGTACCTGCTGAACCGCAGGCAGATCGCGACCGCGGGCGACCTCGCCCCGGCGGTGACGCCGCTCGTGCGCATCCCCGTCAACGGCGCGGAGAAGGGGCAGTGGCACGCCAAGCAGGCGCTCGACCTCGGCGCCTACGGCATCGTCTGGCCGCACATCACGACGGTGGACGAGGCCCGCAACGCGGTCGCGGCCTGCCGCTACCCGCGGCCGCCGGACGCGCCGCGCTACGAGCCGGCGGGCGTGCGCGGGGACAGCCCGGCCGCCGCGGCCCGCTACTGGGGCCTGACCAACGCCGAGTACTACGCGAAGAGCGACGTCTGGCCGCTGGACCCGGACGGCGAGATCCTCGTCGCGCTGATGATCGAGGATCAGCTCGGGATCGGGAACCTCGCCGCCATCCTCGACCAGGTCCCGGGGATCGGGCTGGTCGTCATCGGGGAGGGCGACCTGAGCCAGGAGCTCGGCGTGCCCCGCCAGTACGAGCACCCGAAGGTCCTGGACGCCAAGCGCCGCGTCCTCGACGTCTGCGGGGAGCGGGGCGTCGCCGTCGGCCATCCGCACGTGACCGCCGGCAACGTGGAGGAGGTCATCAAGGACGGCTACCGCTTCCTGATGTCCGCCCCCGTGCGCTCGTATCCGGGCCTCGACCGGGGCCGCGAGCTGACCGGCCGCGCCGGGGGAGGGCGAGCGCGTTGATCATCGACTGCCACGGCCACTTCACCACCGCGCCGAAGGCCCTCGGGCACTGGCGCGAGCGGCAGATCAAGGCCTTCGGCGAGGGCGTGCGGGTAAGCCCGGACGAGCTGGAGATCACCGATGACGAGATCCGCGCCGCCATCGGGAACGGCCAGCTGAAGCTGCAGAACGAGCGCGGCACCGACCTCACGCTCTTCTCTCCGGGCGCCGGCAAGATGGCGCACCACTACGGCGACGAGCGCACCAGCCTCGACTGGTCCCGGGTCGCCAACGACCTGATCGGCCGGGTCTGCGGGCTCTTCCCCGACCGGTTCGCGGGGGTCTGCCAGCTTCCGCAGTCGCCGGGCGAGGCGCTCGCCGCGTCCGTCCGCAACTCGGTCGAGGAGCTGGAGCGCTGCGTGGAGGAGCTCGGCTTCGTCGGCTGCCTCCTCAACCCCGACCCGTCGGACGGCTACTACCAGGCCCCGCCGCTGACCGACACGGTCTACTACCCGCTCTACGAGAAGATGGTCGAGCTCGACGTCCCCGCGATGGTCCACGTGGCGATGTCGCGGAACGACGCCCTCCAGGGCACCTGCGCGCACTACCTCGCCGGCGACACCGCCGCCTTCATGCAGCTCTGCACGTCGGACCTGTTCGAGAAGTTCCCCGGCCTGCGGTTCGTGATCCCGCACGGCGGCGGCGCGGTGCCCTACCACTGGGGACGCTACCGGGGCGTCATGCAGGACCGGGGCCTGCCGCCCCTGGAGGAGGCGGTGCTCGGCAACGTCTTCTTCGACACCTGCGTCTACCACCGCCGCGGCCTGGAACTGCTGCTCGACGTGGTCCCCGCGGGGAACGTGCTGTTCGCCTCGGAGATGATCGGCGCCGTCCGCGGCGTGGACCCCGAGACGGGCCGCAACTTCGACGACGTGAAGTTCCTGCTCGACGGCATCGACATGACCGCCGGGGACCGCGCGGCGGTCTACGGCGGCAACGCGCGGCGGGTGTTCGCCCGCCTGGAGTCCCGGGGGGTGGCGGAGTGAAGGCCTACGAGGCGATGGCCGAGGCGTTCGTCAGGGAGGGCACGACCGACGTCTTCGGCATGATGGGCGACGCCAACATGCACTGGATGGACGCGCTCGCCCAGCGCGGCGTCCGCCTCTACGAGGTCCGGCACGAGGGCTCCGGCCTCGGCATGGCCGACGGCTGGGCGCGGGCGGCGGGACGGCCGGGCGTCGTCACGACCACCAGCGGTCCCGGCGTCTCGCAGCTCGCCACCTCGATGCTGTGCGCGAGCCGCGCCGGGACCCCGCTGGTCGCGTTCTGCGGCGAGACCGCGTGGGGCGACGAGGGCGCGGTGCAGTACCTCGACCAGCGCCGGTTCGCCGCCGCCATCGAGTGCGGCTTCGTCCACCTGTCGAAGGCGGACCAGGCCGAGGAGGCCGTGCAGCGCGCCTTCTACCTGGCCCGCACCGAGAACCGGCCGGTCATGCTGAGCGCGCCGATCGACGTGCAGGTGCAGGCGTACGAGCCGGGCGACTACATCCCGTCGTCCGACCTGCTCCCGGCGTCCCGGCCGCTGCCCGACCCGGCCGCGATCGAGGCCGCTCGCGCGCTGATCGAGGGCAGCAAGCGCGTCGTCGTCATCGCGGGACGGGGCGCCCGCCGCGCCGGGGCCGGCGAGGAGATCCTGGAGCTCCAGGCGAGGACCGGCGCGCTGCTCGCCACGACGCTCCAGGCCAAGAACTGGCTGTGCGACCGCACCGAGTACCACGTGGGGCTGTCCGGCCTGTTCGGCAGCAAGCCCGCGCAGGAGCTGCTCCAGGAGGCCGACTGCGTGGTCGCGGTCGGCGCGAGCCTGAACCACTACACCACCGAGCACGGCTACCTCTATCCCGAGGCCCGCTACGTGCAGATCGACACGGCGCCGAACGTCGTGATGGGCACCGGCAGGCCCGCCGACTGCTACGTCCAGGCCGACGCGGTCACCGCGCTCACCGAGCTGAACCGGGCCCTCGGCACGACGCGTGTGGAGGGCTTCCACACCGCCGAGACGAGGAGCCGGCTGACCGGCTGGCTCGACGCCCCGATCGACTACGTCGACGAGCCCGGGCGCATCGACCCCCGCGAGGCGATCAAGGTGCTGGACGCGGCGATGCCCGGGGAGTTCGACCTCGTGCTCGGCAGCGGCCACCAGACCGACTTCGGCACGATGCTCTTCCAGCGGTCCCGCCAGGTGACGTCCAACTACGGCATGTTCGGCGCGATCGGCCAGGCGCCGCTGCTGACCATCGGCCAGATCGTGGCGACCGGGCGGCCCGCGTTCGTGGTCGAGGGCGACGCGAGCTTCCTGATGCACCTCCCGGAGTTCGAGACCGCGTGCCGCTACGGCCTGCCGCTGCTGGTCGTCGTCATGAACGACGAGGGTCTCGGCGCCGAGTACCACAAGCTCGGCGCCAAGGGCCTCACCAAGGACCTGGCGATCATCCCGAACCCCGAGCTGGGCGGGGTGGCGCAGGCCCTCGGCGGCGGTGGCGCGACCGTGCGGAGCGCGGCGGAGCTGGAGGCCGCCGTCGCCGAGTACGTCGCCGACCCGCGCCCCTTCGTGATCGACGTGCGGATCACGCGCGAGGTGCTGAGCGTCCCGTACCGGCGCCTCTGGTACGGCGAGGACGTCTGATGAGGATCGTGCTGGGCGACTACCCCCGCGTCCGCGCCGTCAAGGACCTTCCGGGGCACGAGTTCGTCGAGGTCAAGCCGCTGTACGCCGCGTTCGCGCGGATGGTGCGGAGGCTGGAGTTCGACGTCTGCGAGCTGGCGCTCGCGACGTACCTCCAGGCCAGGGACAGCGGCGTGCCGGTGACCCTGCTGCCGGTCGTCATGATCGGCGGCACCCACCACCGGTCGCTGACCCGCCTCCCGGACGCGCCGGCCCTTCCGCCGGACGGGCTCCGGGGCCGCCGGGTCGGCGTCCGCTCCTACAGCCAGACCACCGGCCTGTGGGTGCGCGGCCTGCTGCGCGAGGAGTACGGCGTGGACGCCGCCGACGTCACCTGGGTCACCACCGAGGAGCCGCACGTCGCGCAGTACACCGAGCCGCCCTACGTCGAGCGGTCGGACGCGGCGAGCGTCGCGGACCTGCTGAAGGCGGGCGACGTGGCGGCGGCCGTGCTCGGCCCGCGCGCCGCCGGCGGGCAGGGCGCGGGCCTCGTGCCGCTGATCGAGGACGCCGAGGCGGCCGGGCGCGCCTGGGTGGAACGCCACGGCACCGTCCCGGTCAACCATGTCGTCGTCGTCCGGGACGCCGTCCTGGAGGAGGACCCCGAGGCGGTGGACGAGATCTACGCCGCGCTGAAGGCGGCGACCGCGGACGCCGAGCCGCCCGTGGGCGCCGGGTGGAGCGACGAGCTCGCGAAGGCGCTGGAGATCGGCGGCCGGTACGCCGTCGAGCAGGAGCTGGTGCGGGCGCCCGTCGACGTCGCCGCGATCGAGGAAGGAGCGGCCCGATGGTCGGAGTGAGGCCCGGGATCGGGATGCGGCACCGCACCGGCGCGTACACCCGCGAACCCGACGAGTGGACGCCCGAGCTGCTGGAGAAGGTGGCGTGGCGCCGCGAGGCCGCCGCCGAGCCGTTCCGCGGCGTGGCGACGTCCGCGGGGATCCGGCCCGGTCTGTTCCCGCTGCGCGCCACCGGCCTGGACGTCGAGCCGCAGCGCAGGGCCGCCGAGGACTACCTCGCCCTGCTCACGCCCAAGGAGCTGGCGGAGGGCCGGTTCCCGATGGACGACGTGACGTGGCGGCACTGGGCCAACGGGGCCCGCTACTTCCTGCGCCACGGCCTGTGCATGGAGGACCTCGGCGAGCCCGCGCGCCGCGCGATCATGACGATCCTGCGCCGGAGCCTCAGCCCCTACGGCTACCAGCAGGTCGTCGACCTGATGCACCTCAACCTCACGGTCGGCGAGCTGCGCGGCGAGGAGCACCTGCTCAACGAGTGGATGTACTGGTTCAGCCTCTACGGCGAGCCGGAGGACGGCGGCCCCTGGGGCTGGCAGATCGACGGCCACCACGTGAACGTCAACTGCGTCTTCGTCGGCGACCAGATGGTGCTGACCCCGACGTTCCTGGGCGCCGAGCCGGTGGTCGCCGAGGCCGGGAAGTACGCCGGGACGGTCGCGTTCCGCCGCGAGGAGGCCATCGGCCGCGCGCTGTTCACCGGCTTGACCGACGCCCAGCGCGACCGCGCCGTCATCGCCGGCGAGCTACCCCGCGGCCTGTACGCCGGGGCGTTCCGCGACAACTGGGAGATGGACTACGCGGGCCTGCCGCTCAGCGAGCTGACCATCGAGCAGCGCGAGACCGCCGTCGACCTCCTGGACCTGTACGTCGGCCGCGCGGGGGAGGGCCACGCCGAGCTGCGCATGGCGGAGGTGCTCGGGCAGGAGACCTTCTTCGGCTGGGCCGGCGACCCCGCGGACGTCTTCTACTACCGCCTGCACAGCCCCGTGCTCCTCGTCGAGTTCGAGCACCAGTGGGGCGTGATGTTCGACAACGACGAGCCGATGCGGCACCACATCCACACCGTCGTGCGCACCCCCAACGGCAACGACTACGGCGCCGACCTGCTGCGGCAGCACCGCGAGCGGCACCACGCGAAAGGCAGCGAATGAAACTCGTCATCGGACGTGACGACCTGGCGCGGGCCGCGGTCGGGGCCACGGGCGCCGAGCGGCTGGCCGTCAAACCCGTCCACAAGGCGTCGAAGAGCTTCGTGAACGACCAGGCGGTGGACCTTGCCGAGCTGGCGATCGTGACGCTGCTCCAGGCCGTCGCGCACGGCAAGCCGGTCGTGCTGCTGCCGGTCACCGCGCTGGGCCGCTTCCAGCACCAGACGCTCGTGACGATCGGCGCGCTGACGGTCGCCGACATCGAGGGACGCCGCGCCGGCGTCCGGTCGTGGAGCCAGACCACCGGCGTGTGGATGCGCGGCTTCCTGGCCGAGCAGTACGGCGTCGACCTGCGCGCCGTCGACTGGGTGACCTACGAGGGCGCCCACGTCGAGGAGGCGCGGGACCCGGAGTTCGTGACCCGGGCCCCGGCGGGCGCCAAGCTCCAGGACGACTTCCTGGCCGGACGCCTCGACTTCGGGATCATGGGCAACGAGCTCCCCGCCGACGACCGGATCCGCACCGCGATCCCCGGCGCGTACGAGGCCGCCGCCGAGTGGTCGCGGGCCACCGGCTTCGCCCCGGTCAACCACGTGCTCGGCGTCACCGAGCAGGCGGCGCGGGAGCACTCCGCCGCCGTGTGCGCGGCGTACGACGCGATGCGCGAGGTGATCGCGGCGCGACCGCGCGGCGACGCGCCGGTGGACCTGCACCCCGTCGGCTTCGCCGCGCTGCGCGGACCGGTCGCGCGGGCGGCGGCGTACGCCCTGGACCAGGGCGTCCTGCCGCGGCCGGTCGAGTACGGCGAGCTGGTCGAGGCGTCCTGCGCGGCGCTCGGCGTGCCCGCGGCCCGGCTCGGCGGCTGACTTCCCCCGGATCCGTCCAGAAGGAGTGTGATGGACAAGCTGACGGTCGCCTTCGGCGACTACCCGCACGCGAACGGCCTCGACGTGGCCGGCTACCGGGTCGAGCCGGTCGAGGTCCGCCCGATCATCGGCGCCTACCGGCGGATGATCCGCGACCTGGAGTTCGACGTGTGCGAGCTGGCCCCCGTGTCGTACCTGATGGCGGTGCAGGCGGGCGTGCCGCTCACCGCCGTCCCCGTCTTCCTCAACCGGCGCTTCCACCACGGCGACGTCCAGTGCGCCGCCGGCAGCGGGATCCGCGTGCCGCGCGACCTGGAGGGCCGCCGCGTCGGGGTCCGCGCGTACACGGTGAGCACCGGCGTCTGGGTGCGCGGCATCCTCGCCGAGGAGTACGGCGTGGACGTCGGCGCGATCACCTGGGTCGTCGATGACGAGGACCACGTCGAGGGCCGCGCCCCCGGCAACGTGCGGCGGGTCGCCGACGGCCGCTCGCTGGGCGGGCTGCTGCGGGCCGGCGAGATCGACGCCGCGTTCAGCGGCAACGCGGGGACCGGCCGCGCGGGCGCCCCCCGCGCGGGCTGGGCCGCCGCCGAGCCCGAGCGTGATCCCCGCCCCGGCGCGGACGGCCCCTACCCGCTGTTCGCCGACGCCGACGTCCTCGGCGTGGACCACTACCTCCGCACCGGGATCTACCCGCTGCACTCGGTCGTGGCGCTGCGCGCCGAACTCGTCGAGCGGGACCCGGACCTCCCCACGAAGCTGTACGCCGCGCTGGCCGCCGCCAAGCAGCGCCAGGTCGCCGCCGATCCGGCCTGGTCGGCGCAGAAGCGCTTCGCCAGGCAGGCGCTCCAGATCAACGGCGACCCCGCGCCCTACGGCATCGCCCGCAACGAGCCGACCCTGTCCGCGCTCGTCCGCTACTCGCGCGAGCAGGGCCTGCTCGACGCCGACTTCCCCGCCGACCCGAAGGCGCTCTTCGCCGCCGGCGACTACCCCGACGCCTGATTCCGCCCGAGAGGGGACTTCTCACATGGACGTCGTCGACGCGCACTGCCACATCATCTCCGCCGATGAGGACGCCTACCCCAGGGCGCCGCTGGGCGGGAAGCAGTCCGACTGGGCCGCGACCCGGCCGGTGACCGCCGAGGGCATGGCGGCCCGCATGAACGAGGCCGGCATCGCCCAGTCCGTCCTGGTGCAGGCCACCACGGCCTACGGCTACGACAACTCCTACGTCGTCGACAGCGCCCGCAAGGAGCCGGGGCGGTTCATCGCCGTCGGCACCTTCGACCCGCTGCGGCCCGATGCCCCCGCGGCGCTGGCGGAGGCCGTCGGCACCGGCGGGCTCTCCGGCGTGCGGCTGTTCACGACCGGCAGCACGATGCAGACCCAGGGCGAGTGGTTCGCCGCCCCCGAGTCGTACGCCTTCTGGGAGAAGGCGCAGGAGCTGGACGTGCCCGTCTGCCTCCAGATGCGGCTCGGCCCGGCGACCGCGCAGGCGGAGGAGGTGCTGGACCGCTTCCCTGGCGTCCGGGTGCTCCTGGACCACATCGGCTACCCCGACATCGCGGCGTCCCCGGCCAAGGCGGGGGAGGAGGTCGCCGCGCTGGCCCGGCACGAACGCCTCCACCTGAAGCTGACCCACCGCAACCTGGAGCGCCTCCAGGACGCGGGGGAGCGGGCCGCCGACTTCCTCCGGCCGGTCGTCGGCGCCTTCGGCGCGGACCGGATCGCGTGGGGGTCGAACTGCCCCGCCGCCGAGCAGTCCCTCCCGGATCTGCTGAAGCTCGCCGAGGACGTCCTCGCGGTCCTGCCGGATCATGAGCGCGCGGAGATCCTCGCGGGCACGGCGCGCCGTCTGTACCCGGAACTCGCCAAGGCCGACCGCTAATTTCGACACGTCGGATCCACGGGTGCGGCGCTCCTCCCGGACGGCACCGGATCCGGCAGCGGCCGGCTCGCCGAGACGAACAGGTGATCATGATGGATTCCAGCGGACACAACGGCGTGGCCGAAGCGGGCCGCGGCTCGCGGACGCGGCACGACGAGGCCTACGAGGGCCTGCGGTCGCTGCTGCTGTCCGGCAGCATCGCGCCGGGCACGCGGCTGACCGAGGCCGACCTGACGAGGATGTTCAACGTCTCGCGCAGCACGATGCGGGCGGTCCTGGTCCAGCTGACGCAGGAGGGCTTCGTCACCAGCGAGGTCAACCGCGGCGTCCGCACGCGCAGCTTCTCCGTCGAGGAGGCCTTCGACATCCTGGAGGCGCGCGAGACGCTGGAGTCCGCCCTCGCCGGCAAGGCCGCGGAGCGGGCCACCGAGGAGGAGATCGAGGCGCTGCGCCGCACCCTCGACGACATGGCGGACTGCAAGGCCCGCGGCGACCAGGAGGGCTACTCGCGGGGCAACCGCCGGTTCCACCAGCAGGTGAAGGAGGCCGCCCACGCGAAGACCCTCGCCCGGGCGTACGACACCCTCCTGTATCCGCTGGTGATGCGGCAGTACCGCAACCTGTCCGCGCGGCACCCGCGCGGCGGGTCGCTGGAGGAGCACCAGGCCATCCTGCTGGCGATCGTCACCCGCAACCCCGAGGCGGCCATCGCCGCGATGCGCCACCACGTCGCCTCGGCCCGGCGCGCCCTGCTGCTCCAGACCAGCGAACCGTCCGACGAGCGGACGTCACCATGATGCGGCAGCCGGTGGCGATCGACTCGGGCCTGGTCGAGGGCTGCCCATGCCGGGACCGGTCGGTGACCGTGTTCCGCGGCATCCCCTACGCCGCCCCGCCGGTCGGCGACCTGCGCTGGCGCCCGCCGCGCCCGCCCGTCCCGTGGGACGGCGTCCGCGAGGCGCACACCTTCGGCCCGATCTGCCCGCAGCCGCCGGGCGCCGAGCTGGACGGCCTGGACCTGCCGATGAGCGAGGACTGCCTCACCCTCAACGTCTGGACGGGAGCCGGGTCCGCCGCCGAGAGCCGGCCCGTCCTGGTGTGGATCTACGGCGGCGGCTTCCGGCTCGGCACCGGCGCGAGCCCCCGCTACGACGGCGAGAACCTGGCGCGCAAGGGCCTGGTCGTCGTCACCTTCAACTACCGGCTCGGCGCCTTCGGCTTCCTCGCCACGCCCGAGCTCAGCGCGGAGTCCGGGCACGGCGCGTCCGGCAACTACGGGCTCCTCGACGGCATCGCCGTGCTGGAGTGGGTCCGGCGCAACATCGCGGCGTTCGGCGGCGACCCCGGCCGGGTGACGGTCGCCGGGCAGTCCGCGGGCGCCGGAACGGTCAACTTCCTGGCGATGTCGCCGCTGGCCAAGGGCCTGTTCCGGAACGCGGTCGCGCAGAGCCACGCCCGGTACTCCCGCGACCCCGAGCTGCGCTACCTGTCGACGTCCTACCGCACCCTGCCGGACGCCGAGAAGGCGGGCGCCGCGTACGTGGAGGAGCGCGGGACCAGGTCGCTCGCGAGGCTGCGCGAGCTGCCGTGGCAGAAGCTGCTGGACGGCGTGGCCGTGGACCCGGCCGTGCACACCGGCGGCCCCGCCAAGCCGCTGCTGTTCCGCCCGGTTGTGGACGGCTGGGTGATCCCCGCTGGCTACGACGAGACGTACGCCAAGGGCCTGCAGAACGACGTCGGCTACATCGCCGGCGGCAACCTCGACGAGAGCGGCGCCGTCCCCGAGGGCGCGCTCGCGGCGTACCGCGCGGCGGGCCGGCGGAACCGGCGGCCGGGCATGCCGCCGGTGCATCTGACGCTGGACGGCTTCGTCGCGGCGGCGCACGAGAGGTTCGGCCCGCTGGCCGCGGAGTTCCTCGCGCTCTACCCGGCCGCGACCGACGCGGAGGCCGCCCGGGCGAGCAGCGCGGCGATCCGCGACAACGCGCGCGTCTCCACCTACCTGTGGGCGGCCGACTGGTCGAGGCGCACGACCCGTCCCGTCCGCACCTACTTCTGGACGCACCGGTCGCCCGCGGACGGCCGGGGCCACCGGAGCGCCTCGCACGGCTCCGAGATCGACTTCGTGTTCGGCAACCTCGACCCCCGCGCCGCCGCGTGGACCGCCGGGGACCGCGAGGTCGCGGAGACCGTGTCCGGCTACTGGGCCAACTTCGCCGCCTCGGGCGACCCGAACGGCCCGGGGCTCCCGCACTGGCCGGCCTACGAGCCGGGCTCGGAGACGGTCATGGAGATCGGCGGCCGCTTCGGGCCGATCCCGATCGCCGAACCGTCCCGATCCGCGTTCTGGAAGCGCTTCTTCCAGACCTGGCGAGCGTGGTGACAGGAGGAACCGCCACCATGACCACCCCCTTGAGAACACCGGCCCCCCTCCGGACCCAGGAGGCGGCCGACCACATGAGCACCGGCCCCGGCGGCACCGCCGGCGGGCACCGCGGCAGCGCTGCCGGACACGGAAGAGGAGACCGACCATGGTGACCGCGACCAGAAGTGCGGAGGAGCGCGCGACCGGGACCGCGACGAGGCCCCGGCGGCAGGGCGGCCGGTGGCGCGGCGCGACCACCGTGGTGCTGCTGCGGATCGCGGTGATCATCGTCGCCGGCGTCCTCTGGCAGGTGCTGAGCGGCCCGGTCCTGCCGGAGTACGCGGTCAGCAAGCCCACGGACGTGGTCGACGCCCTCGGCACCTTCCTGCGGTCCTCCCAGGGCTGGACCGACATCAAGGTCACGTCGATCGAGATCCTGGCCGGCTTCGGCATCGGGGTGGCGCTCGGCACCGTGGCGGGCCTGGTCCTCGGCTCGTTCCGCGTCCTCGGGCAGGTGCTGGAGCCGCTGATCGCCGCGATCAACGGCATCCCCAAGATCGCGCTCGCCCCGCTCTTCCTGCTGTTCTTCGGCATCGGCATCTGGTCCAAGATCGCCATCGCGGTCACCGGCGTCTCGTTCGTGGTGTTCTACAACATCTACCTCGGCCTCCGGCTGCGGCAGCGCGAGCTCGTCGAGATCGTCCAGGTGATGGGCGGGCGCCGGCACCACGTGCTCAGCTACGTCACGATCCCCACGCTGGCGGCGCCGTTCTTCGCCGCGCTGAAGACCAGCGGGCCCCTCGCCATCCTCGGCGTCATCGGCGCCGAGTTCATCGCCTCCGCCGAAGGGGTCGGCCACGAGCTGTTCGTGGCCGCCAGCAACCTCGACGCCCCCAACGAGTTCGCCGGCCTCATCGTCCTCGTCGTCATGACGCTCATCCTCAACGGGATCCTCGGCTGGCTCGACGCGTTCGCGCTGAAGAAGCTCGGCCTCGCCGGACGCGAACGCGCCCGCGCCCGCAAGGCCTGAACCCGGGCGCGCGGCCCCGCGACGTCCGGCCCGATCACCCCCACCCCCTCGCCTTTCGCGGTCCGTCGGCCGCGGTTGGGAGTTCTCGCCATGCCCGAATCACACCCGTCCCGCCGCAGCGTCCTGGGCGCGGTGGCGGCGACCGCCGCGGCCCCCCTTCTGGCGGCTACCCCGTCCGCCAGGGCCGCAGGCCGCCGCGACGACCTCCTGTTCGTCAGCCCGTGGAAGGGCACCCAGATCCACGGCGCCCGCTTCGACGCGGCCGCCGGCACCCTGACCCCGCTCGGCCCGGTCGGCGACGCACCGTCCAACTGGACCGCGCTGCACCCCGCGAAACGCCTCCTCTACGTCGGCGGCAGCGAGGACGGCGGCATCGTCCACACCTACGCGATCGACCGGACGACCGGCGCGCTGACCCGGACCGGCACGCCCGTCCGCACCGACGAGGGCGGCACGGCCGGCGGAGGCATCTCCCACCTCGCCGTGGACGCGCCGTCCCGCACGCTGCTGGTCGCCAACTTCGAGGCGGGCCTGGCCGCCTCACTGCCGCTGTCCAACGGCGTGCCGGGACCGCCGGCGTCGGTGGTGCGGGACACCGGCAGCGGCCCGAACCCCCGCCAGAACGGCCCCCACGTCCACCACGTGACGGTCGATCCGAGCGGGCGCCACGCCCTGGTGGCCGACTTCGGCGCCGACCGCGTCTTCGTCCGCCGCTTCGACCGCTCGACAGGCGTCATCACGCCCGGTACCGGGGCGTACGCGTCCGCCCCCGGCTCCGGGCCGCGCCGCGTCCTGTTCCACCCCCGCGGCCGGACGGCGTACGTCCTGAACGAGCTGTCGGGCGACGTGGAGACCCTCGACTGGCGCGACGGCACCCTGACGCGGCGCCAGCGCCTGGCACTGGACTCCGACGCCTTCACCGGCACCAGGAGCGGCGCCGAACTCGCCCTCAGCCGCGACGCCCGCTTCGTGTACGCGTCCAGCAGGGGCGAGAACGTCCTGGTCGTGTTCGCCGCCGACGAGCGGACCGGTTCGCTGCGACTCGTCCAGCGCGTCTCCAGCGGCGGCCTGAAGCCCTGGGCCTTCACCCTGCACCGCAGCGGCCGGTGGCTCCTCGCCGCCAACCAGGCGAGCGGCACCGTCACGGTCTTCGCCGTGGACCGCGGGACGGGCACCCTCACCCCCGCCGGCGACCCGGTCGCCTTCCCCGCACCTGCATGCCTCACCTTCCTCGACCGATAGCGCAGCCACCGACCGGGGCTCCCGACTCACCCGGCCACCACCTCGAAACCCCACCCCGACCCTGGTGACAGGAGACCCTCATGACACACCGCGACCCGATGACCGGCCCGTCCGGCGGCACACCCGTCACCCGCCGCCGCGCGCGCGTCCTCGCGCCAGCGGCCGCGCTGCTGCTCGGCTCGGCACTGCTGACCGCGTGCGGCGGCTCCTCCGGCTCCGGCGGAGACACCGCGGTCACCATCGGCAGCAACGGCAACATCTTCGACATGCCCCTGAAGCTGGCGGACTCCGCCGGCTACTTCCGCAAGCGGGGCCTCAAGGTCAAGTTCGTCACCACGACCGCGTCCACCGGCACCTCGGCACTCCAGTCCGGCTCCGTCCAGTTCCTGAACAACAGCCCGACCGGCTTCACGTCCGCGCTGGCCAAGAAGGTCCCCGAGACCGCGATCGCCGTGTCCGGACTCGGCAACCCGCTCGGGCTCGTCGTCGGCAAGAAGTTCGCCGAGCAGCACAAGCTGACCGCGCAGACCCCGGCGGCGCAGGTGGCCCAGGCCCTCGCCGGCTCGAAGGGAGGCGCCAGCTCCGCCAACACCAAGGCCGAGGCCAACCTGTTCATCAAGGCGAACGGCGTCGACTCCGGCACCGTCAAGTGGGTGACGCTGCCGAGCGCCACCGCGAACAAGGCCGCGCTCAGCAGCGGGCAGATCGACTGGTTCATCACCTCCGAGCCCATCCCGCTCCACGTCCAGAACGAGGGCGACGGCGTCGTCGTCGCGGACCCGCAGAAGGCACCCATGTGGGCCGCCGCGCAGGCCGGATACGGAGAGGTCGTCGTAGCGACCAAGACCTACCTTTCGGGGCACGCCGAGGCCGCCAAGAAATTCGTCGCGGCCGTCCAGGAGGCGAACGCCTACCTCGCCGCCCATCAGGCCGACCCCACCGTCATGGACGTGGCCCGCAAGGCCCAGCCCGGCGTCCCCGACGAGGTCCTGAAGGCCAGCATCGCGCTGGTCGAGTGGCCCAAGACCGGCGCGATGGACGAGGCCGGATGGGCCAAGACCCTCGCCTTCGTCAACTCGCTCGGAGCGCTGCCCAGCGGCACGAAGGTCACCACGGACGACTGGACCAACACGTACCTCCCGGCCGGCGCGCAGTCCTGACACGGCCCGCGCCGGGCCGCCGAGCGGCCCGGCGAACCCCACCCCCGGCCTAGCGAGAGGAAATGGTGGAGCGATGGAAACCAGCATGAGGCGCAGGACGTTCCTGGCGGCCGGCGCGGCCACGGTCGGCGCCGGCCTGCTGCCCGGCCCCTTCTCCGTGGCGGCCGCCGCGGCCGGCAAGAAGGGCGTGCTGCTGATGAACCGGATCGGACCGTCCTCGTCGGACCTCTACATCGCCGACATCGACGGCACCAACGAGCGCCCGCTGCTGGCGGCGCGGGGCTTCGACTACCACGCGAGCGTCTCCGCGGACGGCCGGTCGGTCGTCTTCACCTCGGAGCGCACGGGCGACGGCAACTCCTGCCTCTACCGCGCCCGCATCGACGGGACGAACGTCCAGCCCCTCGTGACCGGCCCGGCCATGGACGACTCCGGCGTCCTGTCACCGGACGGGACGAAGCTGGCGTTCGTCTCCACTCGCGGTGACCACCGGGCGCACATCTGGGTGCTGAACCTGCGCACCAACGCGCTGCGCTGCCTGACCAGCGGCCCGGCCGTCGCCGGCGACCCCAGCCTCCCCGACGGCCACTTTCGGCCCGCCTGGTCGCCCGACGGCCAGTGGATCGCCTTCTCCAGCGATCGCAACACCCCCTGGCGCGGGCACGACGACGGCCACGGCTGGGAGCACACGCAGGAACTCAGCGTCTACGTCATCCGGCCGGACGGCACCGGGTTCCGGCAGGTCGCGTCCAGGTCGGGCTACTGCCTCGGCTCCCCGAAGTGGTCACCGGACGGCCGCCGGATCGTCTTCTACGAGATCACGACCGAGGGGACCTGGCTCGCCCACCGCCCGGAGGGCATCGGGAAGGTCGCCTCGCAGATCGTCTCCGTCGACGTCGCGACCGGCGCCCGCGTTGAGCACACGTCCGGCGCCGGCCTGAAGGTCTCACCCCAGTACGTCAACGCCACCGAGATCGGCTACCTCGTCAAGGGCGGAGCCGACGAGGGCCTGGCGTACACCTCCGGAACCTTGCCCCCGGTCAAGCGGGCATTGCGCTCGCCGGTCTGGACACCGGACGGCAAGTCCGTCATCTACCAGAAGGTCGGGTTCGCTCCGCGCCCGGTCGACACACCCCTCTACAGCTGGGACGCGGACTGGGAGTACCGCCACTGCGACGTGTTCCCCGTCCTGTCGAGGCAGGGCCGCCTCGCGATCACCGAGAAGCAGCTCGGCAACTCCTCGATCGTCACCCTGCGCCCGGACGGCACCGACCGGAAGGTCGTCTTCGACAACGCCGCCAGCGGCCTCGACCCGGCGCTGATCGCCAAGGGGCTCGCCGGCGCGTTCCGTCCCGCGTGGTCGCCGGACGGCGCCTGGATCGCCTTCGGCCTCGGCGGATGGTTCCAGGAGCGCCGGGAGATGACCGCCGTCGTCGCCCGGGTGCGCAGCGACGGCTCGACCTGGGAGAAGCTCACCGACGGCACGACCAACGCCGGGTTCCCGAGCTACTCGCCCGACGGCAACGAGATCGTCTACCGCGTGTGGGGCGAGGACGCCAAGGGCCTCCGCGTCCTCGACCTCAGGACCGGCGCGACGCGCGTCCTCACCGAGGAGTACGACAACCTGCCCGACTGGTCCGCGGACGGCAGGCTCATCCTCTTCACCCGCAAGACGAGCGCGACCAACTTCGACGTGTGCACCGTCCGCCCCGACGGGACCGGCCTGCGCGTCCTGACGAGCAGCGGCGCGAACGACGGCCACGCCGTCTGGAACCACGACGGGCGCATCCTCTACAACAGCGGCATGTACGGCTTCCGCCAGGAGGCGGCGCTGTACGACAACACCTTCCAGCCCTACGGCCAGATCTTCAGCATGAAGGCCGACGGCTCCGACAAAGAACTGCTGACCGACAGCCAGTGGGAGGACTCGATGCCGCTCTACCTGCCGCAGGACGTCCTGTCCCGATGACACGCGAGCCCCCTGTCCGCCGCGGTGGGCAGGGGGCTGCACGGCCGCGGCCGGCTGGACTACCATCGCTCCCGCCTTGATCGAAGGCGCCGCCGTCCGCCTTCCGGCGTCGCAGCGAGCGCCCCGGCGGAGGGTGCCGAGACCGTGACCAAGCTGATCCTCGCCCTGCACGGCGCCGGCCTCGGCGACCGCCTGCTCGCGCCGCTCCTGCGCACGGCCCTGGCCGACGCCGGGGCGACCGCCGTCCAGGTCAACCTCGACGACGCCGACGTGGCGCCCGCGCTGCGCTTCGGCCCGGCGGAACCGATCACCGCGCTGGTCTCCGTCTGGACCGGCGGGGACCCCGAGCCCGTCATCGCCGCCGTCGCCGACGCCGCCGCGGAGCCGCAGCCGTACGCCTACCGCGTCACCGAGCGGGTCCGCCTCGACCCGGCGCCCGTCCCCGACGGCACCCGCGCGAACGTGTACGCCCAGATCGCCCTGCTGCGCCGCCCCGAGGCGATGACGCGGGAGGAGTACCTGGACTACTGGATGGTGCACCACACACCCATCGCCATCCGGACGCAGAACACGTCGGCGTACATCCAGAACATCACCGAGGAAGCGCTGACACCGACGTCACCGGACGTCTCCGCCATCGTCGAGGAGCACTTCCCGATGGCCGCGATGACCGACCCGCACGCCTTCCACGGAAGCGACGGCGACCAGACCGAACTCCAGCGCCGCTCGAAGGCGCTGATGACCAGCGTCGCGCGCTTCGGCGCCGACCAGGGCCTGGACCTGGTCCCCACAAGCCGCTACTTCTGGTCCCTCTGACCGACACCCCCCGAGGCACCGAAATCGGTTGGCGATGGCCGGACGGTCCGGGAAGATCATGTTCCTATGAGCAGTCGTCCGGCCAACTCCGAGGTACCGACCGGGACGCTGCGCGTTCCCGGCATCGTGACGGCGCTCGCCGGCGGCGCGGCCATCACCCCGGTCTGGCGCAACGAACTCGGTGGGCTGACCTTCCGCCTCGATGACGCGACCGGCGGAAGCAGGTACGTCAAGTGGATCGCCGCGGGCACCCCCGAGATCGACCTGCCCGGCGAAGCCGAACGTCTGGCCTGGGCGCAGCAGTGGGCGCGCGTCCCGCCCGTCCTCGACCAGGGCGCCAACGCCGAGGGGACGTGGCTGGTCACCGCCGCCGTCCCCGGCCGGCCGGCAGTGGACTCCCGCTGGAAGGCCGAGCCCGCTCCCGCAGCGGCCGCGATCGGCCGTGGCCTGCGCCTGCTGCATGACGCCCTTCCGGTGGACCGGTGCCCGTTCGACTGGAGCATCGAGCGCCGTTTGCTGCGCGCGGACGAGCGCATCGCCGACGGCGAAGGACCGGCCGACTGGGCCCCCGAACACCGGCACCTCCAGCTCACCGAGGCCCGGGCACTGCTCGACAACCCACCGGCGATCGACCGCCTCGTGGTCTGCCACGGCGACGCCTGCACCCCCAACACCCTGCTGCACGACGACGGCACGTTCGCCGCACACGTCGACCTTGGTTCGCTCGGCGTGGCCGACCGGTGGGCCGATCTCGCCGTCGCGACGTGGAGCCTCGAATGGGACTACGGTCCCGGCTCCGACGGCGTCCTGTACGACGCCTACGGAGTTGATCCCGACCCGGAACGCATCACCTACTACCGCCTACTCTACGACCTGGCGTAACCGCCAACCACCGTCCGGTTAATACGTTGCGAGGTCCCGGAGCGGACGGGCATGCTGGGCCCGATCGAGCGGCGACGAGCGCTGCCTGGACTTAAGGAGGGCTGACGGATGTCCATCACTGTGCTGCGGCATGTCCGCATCAGTCCCACCTTCATGTTCAGGAGCACACCCGTTGTCTTCCGAGTACGAACTCTCTGACTCCGACCTCGACTCCCGCTCGCCCGCTTCGACCGAGGACTTCGTCTTCACGTTCCATTCGGTCGACGAGAAGCTGGGCCCGGATCAGCGTTGGTCCACCTGGCTGGACGTCGAGCGGGGTTGTCGCGGCCCGGAACCACGTCCCTCGTGGGTCGTGACGGAACAGGCCGCGATCGACACCGAGCTCGGCATCCTCAAGACCGGCAAGGAAGCCGACGTCTTCCTGCTCGAACGGGCCGTCGAAGCCATCGGCGACAACCCCGCGAAATCCTCGCTGCTGGCCGCGAAAAGGTACCGCACCGAGGAGCACCGGTCCTTCCACCGCAGTACCTCCTACGTCGAAGGCCGCCGTACCCGCAACAGCCGCGACAGCCGCGCGATGGCGAAGAAGACCTCGCACGGCCGCAGCGTCGCAGCAGGTCAGTGGGTCTACGCCGAATGGGACGCCCTCACCCGGCTGTGGAAGGCCGGCGTCCCGGTGCCGTATCCCGTACAGGTGGACGGCACCGAACTGCTGATGGAGTTCATCGACGACGGCGAGGGCGGTGCCGCGCCCCGGCTCGCCCAGGTCCGCCCGTCGAAGGAACTGCTCGGCGTGTACTTCGAGCAACTCCGCGACGGCATGCGCGAATTGGCCCGCGCGGGGCTCGCGCACGGCGACCTCTCGCCGTACAACGTCCTGGCGCAGGCCGAGCGGATCGTGCTGATCGACCTACCGCAGGTCGTCGACATCGTCGGCAACCCGAAGGGCATGGACTTCCTGATGCGCGACTGCCACAACATGGCCGCCTGGTTCACCAACCGCGGGCTCGAAATCGACGAACAGGAGCTGTTCGCCGACCTGCTCGCGATGGTGTTCTGATCGCCTCGCCTCGTACGCGTCCATCGAATATCGGAAGCGGCCACCGGGAACGGCCTATGCCGTGTCGTAGACGGTGACGTCGATGCCGGGGTCGACGAGCTCGCTGACGATGAGGGGCTCGATGCGGTCCCATCGACCACCGGCCAGGCCCGTACCGATGCGGGGGAGATGGACGGTCGCCTTGAGCTCGATGGCGTGTGCGGCCAGGCGGTGCAGGCATCGCTGCACCGCCTGGTAACGGATCGGCGGCCCGGAGCTACGGCCGTGCCGGGCGCCGTGCTGGCCGATCATGTTGGCGACCCAGATGTCGCGCTGGACCTGGACCAGTTGGGTCGCACCGAGCGCGAAGTCGTTGTCCGCACGCTCGCGATGCCAGCGCCGGTAGGCCGCCTCGGGCTCGGGCCAGCGTCGGGACACCGCCAGAACGAACCCTTTGCCCCATCCGCCGCGGTCATTGCAGACATGCGCGATGATCTTGGGACCCTTGGCCTGCGGAGACGTGGCGTCACCCTGGACGTAGCGGATCTGCGCCATGATCAGCACGATAACCGCGTGTCCGGTCATCCATCAGGCCCGGGAGCGGTGGGGCCGGACGGTGGAGTGGCGCACGGACGGTCATGGCGGATTCTGGCTGACCCCGGCCAGAAGACGAGAGAGCTCGGAGTACCGCATCGCCTTCATCGTCGCCACCGACCGTCCCCCTCTCCAGTGGGCGGGTTACGCACTTTTGGGTGCCTACTTCCCGATAGGTAGTGTCTTCCTCATGCTGATGCAGGGACGCCCCCGGCGCCACCCCTCAACTGCATGACGAAAGGCAACCTGATGAGCACTCTTCCCGGCGGCACTTGGACTCTGGGCGACCTGACCGTCACCCGGTTCGGCTACGGCGCCATGCAGCTGGCCGGCCCGCAGGTCATGGGACCACCGGCCGACCGCCAGGGCGCCCTGGCCGTCCTGCGTGAAGCGGTCGACCTGGGCATCACCCACATCGACACCAGCGACGCCTACGGGCCGCGGGTCACCAACGAATTGATCCGCCAGGCCCTGCACCCCTATCCCGAGTCACTGCACATCGTGACCAAGGTGGGCGCGACCCGCGACCCCCAGGGCGGCTGGCCCCCGGCCCGGCGACCTGAGGAGCTGCGCCGCCAGGTCCATGACAACCTCACCTCTCTCGGGCTGGACGTTCTCGACCTGGTCAACCTCCGGCTCGGCGACGCCGCAGGCCCGCAGCCCGGCTCGCTCGCCGAGGCGTTCGAGACGCTCGTCGAACTGCAGCAGGAGGGCCTGATCCGCCACCTGGGGGTCAGCAACGCCACCGAAGAGCAGGTCGCCCAGGCGCGGAGCATCGCGCCGATCGTGTGCGTGCAGAACATGTACAACCTCGCCCACCGCCACGACGACGAGCTCATCGACCGGCTCGCCGCCGACGGCATCGCCTACGTGCCCTTCTTCCCCCTCGGCGGGTTCACCCCGCTGCAATCCTCGGCGCTCTCAGCGGTGGCCGCCCGCCTGGAGGCCACGCCGATGTCCGTCGCACTGGCCTGGCTGCTGCAACGATCGCCGAACATCCTGCTCATCCCCGGCACGTCGTCCACGGCACACCTGCACGAGAACATCACCGGCGCAGGACTCACCCTCTCCGACGAGGACCTGAAGAAGCTGGACGACATCGGGCTCGGCGCAACCGCCACCAACTGAGCCGGACCATCGTGCGGTGGGTGTTCCAAGACCGGAACACCCACCGCCCGGGCCGACCCCCCAAGCCAACGTGCTCGTAGGAGTGCTCCACACCCTCGGCTCAAACTTAAGCCTCCACTTGACTATTCCAATCCGGCGCCTAAAGTTAAGTACATGCTTAAGCGTCAGGAGGAGGCGGACCGGGTGTTCCACGCGCTCGCGGACGCCAACCGGCGGGCGGTGATCGAGCGCCTGACCCGCGGCCCGGCCACCGTGTCCGAGCTGGCGGCCCAGCTCGGAGTGACCGTCGCCGCCACCGTCCAGCACCTCCGGGTGCTCCAGGACAGCGAGCTGGTGCGGACGGAGAAGGTCGGGCGGGTCCGCACCTGCCAGATCGATCCGGCCGGCCTCCGCAACGCCGAGGCGTGGTTGCGGCGCCAGCGCACGGCGTGGGAGCACCGCCTGGACCGCCTCGGCGCGGTCCTCGACGACCAGGCGAAGGAGCCAGGATCATGACCGACCACTCGGTGAAGCACAGCACGTTCACGCTGGAGCGGACCTACGCCGCCTCGCCCGCCGCGGTCTTCGCGGCCTGGTCCGATCGCGACACCAAGGCGAAGTGGTACGCGCCCGAGGACGGCCGTTACGCACTGGACTTCCGGGTCGGCGGCACCGAGGCCGTGCACGGCGGTGACGGAGCAGACCTCGTCGCCAGGAGCGAGTACCACGACATCGTCACCAACGAGCGCATCGTCTACACCACGGCCCTGTTCACCGGCGAGGTCCTGTCAACGGTGTCACTGACCACGGTGCAGTTCGCTCGCGATGGCGACGGGACCCACCTGGTCCTCACCGAACAGGACACCTTCCTGGACGACCAGGAACAGCCTGAGTGGCGCGAGCAGGGAACCGGCGACTGGCTGGACGCCCTCGGCCGCCAGGTCGGCCGGCGATGACGGCCGACAGCGACCGGGGAATCCGCGAACTGCTGGAGACCCACACCCAGGCACTCCGCCGCCGGGACGCCGCCACCGCTGCCGCCGCCTACGACGACGACCTCGTCCTGTACGACGCGGTCGGCCCGTTCGCCCCTGGCTTCTCGCCGCCACCCGCCGGGCACGGGACGGCTTCGTACCAGCGACTACTCTGACCCTTCGAGTCGGCACGTGTACCGATCGTTACCAGTGAGCATGAAGCCGGTATGGACGCCCCCGTGCGACACCCCGCCTTCCACATGCCGTTCGCCGCACGCACCAACCCTCATCTGGAGCAAGCGCGCCAGCACGTGAAGCAGTGGGCCCACCGGGTCGGGCTGCTCGCCCCCGAGTACACCACCGCTTGGCCGGAGCGGTGGAGCGAGCGCAAGTTCGACGAGGCGGATTTCCCGTTGTGGACGGCGATGACGCACCCCGACGCCGGAGCCGATGAGCTGAACCTGGTCACCGACTGGCACGTGGCCCTGTGGTTCGTCGACGACCTGTTCCTTCCGCTGTTCAGGCAGCACAACGACCACAGGACCGCCCGCCGTCAGGTGAGAAGACTGCTGCAATTCCTGCCCGTCGACGCCCTGCCCCGGCCGCACCTGGTACCCCGGAACCCAGTGGAGCGGGCGTTCGCCGACCTATGGCCCAAGACCGCGCCGACAATGACACCTGGCTGGCGGATGCGGTTCCGGGGCGACATCGACCGCTTCCTCCACGGCGTGCTGTGGGAACTCGACCACATCGAGCAGGAAGGCCGACCAGGAACAGCCGTGCGCAAGGGAATCGTCGACCCGATCGAGTTCGTCCATGTCCGCCGGGAGTTCGGCGGGCTGCCCATGACCAGCACCCTGATGGAGCACGGCCTGGGCGAAATCCCAGACGGGATCCACCGCCTGCGTCCCTTTCAAAGCGCCCTGCACGCTTTCGCCGACATCATCAGCCTCCACAACGACATCGTTTCCTACGACCGTGAGGTCGCCGAGGGAACCGTCGACAACAACGGCGTCGAGGTACTACGCAAAGCTCTGAACTGCGACCGGCAGCGGGCGGTCGACCTGCTGAACGCCCAACTCACCGCCCGCGTCAACACGCTGCAACACACCGTCGACACCGAGATGCCCCGCGCCTTGGAAGCCGAAGACCTGCCCGGCCCCCTGCCCCCGTGGATCGCCGCGTACCTTGAGGCGCTCAAAACCGCCACCGCCGGTTCCTACGCGTGGCACACCCAGACCGGCCGTTTCCGGAAACCACCGCTCCGTGCCCGCATCCCGCAGGGCCCCACCGGCCTAGGCACCTCCGCCGCCCACCCCACCAGGCCAGCCACCGCGACCCGCCCAGGCCACTGACCGAGCCCTCCAGGCTGCATGCCTACGTCGCGCTCAGCCTGCTGACCAGCACCCGCACCGACAGGAAGCTGCCCACTCAGGCCGCCGAGGCTCTGCGCAGGCATCACGCGCCAGGCCGGGCAGAAGCTCAGGATCGGTACGGCGTGGCAGACCAACTCACTCGCAGGCGATGCCATCGCCGTCACGGTCTAGGTCGTAGATGTCCGATCCGATGACGCGGACGGGACCTGTGACATAGCCGGGACCGTCGCCACTGCCGCCCGCGCAATCGACATCGCTCGTGATCGGCACACAGGCACCGCTGTAGTTCGGGTCGCACTGCCGCGTCGGCTTCGTGCCGACGGCGACGATCTGAGTGACCGGCGCCTTGCTGACCACTCTCCGTAGCAGTTTCCTCCTGGTCTCCACGCCGTCCGTGATGGTGACTCGATAGGTAAGCGTTCTCACGCCCGCGACGCCACGAATTCTCACCTTGGACTTGCCTTTGGCGAGTACAGGGTCCTTCACACTCTTGGTCTTGTAGGGGATCGCTTGGGTCATGGTGACTGTGCGGATCTTGACCGTCGGCGTTGAGGAAGGTGTGGGTGACGATCTGCCTGGAGGAGCGGATGACACACCTTTGGCGTCAGTCGTCGCGGGTGTTGTGGTCGATCCACACCCCGTGCTGGACGTGAGAAGAAGAGCGGTGACGGCTATGGCCGTGCCCGAGCGTCTCATGAAGCCCCCTTCGACAGGAGAATCCTGCACTCGGCGGCCCTGGGCCGACAGGGACCAGAGTCCCGTGAGCGCGCCTCATCACCTTCTACTCGGAGGAGGGGGCGTAGAAGGGCGGGTTTGGAGACGGTGTCAATGGTCGGTGCATTTAGCGCGCTTCGGCGGCTAGGCGGAGCGCCAGCCCGATCAACACCGTACCGGCGAGGTACTCCATGCGGCGCCTTATCGCGGCCCGCTGGAAGAAGCGGTGCGCCCACGTGATCAAGAAGACGATCACGACGTACCATGCCAGGTCGATCAGCGTCGAGATGAGCGCCAACAGCAGCAGGACCGCCGGCACCGGGGCGCCCGCCGGGACGAACTGCGGCAGGAACGAGATCGCGAACACGGCGGCCTTCGGGTTCGCGAGGTTGGTCAGCAGGCCCAGCCGATAGCCCCGCCACCACGACGGCCCCGGTTCCTCGGCCGCCTCACCGGAGCCCGGCCCGGCGAATGAGCCGAGGCGAGCCTGCCGAACCATCCTGGCGCCGAGGCACACCAGGACGACCGCACCGGCGATGCGCACCACGTCATATGCCAGCCGCGATGCCAGCAGCATCGCCGAAAGGCCGAGTGCGGCGGTCACCGACCACAGCAGCCACCCGGTCTCGTTGCCGAGCACGGCGGCGGTTCCCGCGGACCGTCCGAAGCGCACCGTGGCGCATGATCACCATGGTGGTGGGGCCGGGTGCCATAGAGATCAGCAGCGACGCCACCGCGAAGGCGGCCAAACCGTCCGTCATGCGCCCTCCTCGACCGACGGCGAGCGCCCTGGGAAGGCGGTGCGCTCCACCAGTGCCCATCGCCCGGATCACCGGAACCCGCGAATCGAAGCTATTCGCAGGTGTCCTGATCGGCCAAGGCCCCCGGAGAAGAGTCCGCTCGGTTCGAGGAGGGCGTGGAATCCTGGACGGACGAGACTCGCTAGGTAAGCCGCTCGCCGGGTATCGGCCACGTTCGGCTAACGTGCGAAAGATGACGTGTCCGCCGCCCAGAAATCGGTGTGACGTGCGCGGGTCGATAAAGGGCGGCATGCCTGGGGTGAGCAGGAGCGCGAGAGCATGACCAGGAGGGGGCATCCCACTGGCCCTAGTGGGCCGGTGGTCGGACGTGCCCTGCGGCTGCTGGACGCGTTCAGTGCCGAGCGGCCCGAGTTGACTCTGAGTGACATCGCCCGCCGAGCGGACGTGCCGCTGGCCACCACGCATCGCTTGCTGAACGAGCTGCGTGCCTGGGGGGCCGTCGAGCGCGGCGAGGACGGCCTGTACCGCATCGGGCTGAGGCTGTGGGAGCTGGGCACGCTCGCCCCTCGCGGTCAGGGCCTGCGAGAACGCGCCCTGCCCTTCCTTGAGGACCTGTCCCAGATCACCCGGGAGAACGTGCAACTGGCCGTCCGGGAGGGCACGAAGGTCGTCTTCATCGAACGGATCGCCGGCTCCGGTGCCGTCCCCGTCCTGACCCGGGTGGGCGGGCGGTTCGCGCTCACCGCGACCGGGGTCGGCCTGGTCCTGCTCGCCCACGCTCCCACCGAAGTGCAGGACGAAGTCCTCAGCGGCCCGATCGAGCGCTATACCAGCCGGACCGTGACCGATCCCGTCCGGCTCCGCCGCATGCTGGCCGACGTTCGTACCAGCGGCTACTCCATCAGCGACCGCCAGGTGACGCTCGACGCCTGTTCCGTGGGCGCCGCCATCCACGACCGGCGCGGGCAGGTGGTGGCGGCGGTCTCACTGGTCGTCCGGCATGGCAGTGCCTCGCCCCATGCCTTGGGCCTGCTGGTGCGCACGAGCGCCCGCTCGATCTCCCGGGCCCTGGCCGGTCCGGTCTGACCGGCCGGCGAATCTCTTCCATTTTCCGGAAGGCGGGCTCGGCTCGGACGGCATGTCCAGCCACTCTGTGACTCACGGCACAACACAGCCTGACGAGAAACTGCTCCTCGCGTTCGAGAGCACGACCGCATGTCGGCGCCGCTCGCGCCCTTCCCGGTCGGTCGTGCGCCTCTCCGGCAGAGCCGGACGCGTGGAGCCCGTCCAGGCGAACCCGAGGAGGCGATCCTGATGATCGGCATTCCGCGCGACCAGTGGTATGTCGCCGCGTACAGCTCTGAGATCGGCCAGGAGTTGTTCTCCCGAACGATCTGCTCAGAGCCGATCCTGTTCTGGCGCACCCGGAGCGGACAGGTGACCGCGGTGTCCGACCGATGCGTGCACCGCCGCTTTCCGCTCTCGCAGAGCCCTTCCCGGCTGGTGGACGACCAGGTGGTCTGCGGATACCACGGCTTCACCTACGGACCCGACGGCAAATGCACCGCGGTCCCTGGACAGACCCGCATTCCGCGTACCGCCCGCCTTCAGCCGTATCCGCTGGTCGAGCAGGACTCCCTGGTGTGGGTGTTCATCGGAGATCCGGCCAAGGCCGACGCGGCGTCCATTCCGCGCGCCCCCTACCTGGACTCGCCCGGCTACACGACCGTGGCCGGGATGGAGCCGCTCAAGGCACGGTTCTCACTACTGGTCGACAACCTGCTCGATCTCAGCCACGAGACCTATCTGCACGGTGGGTACATCGGCACGCCCGAGGTCGCGGCCACACCGATCACCACCGAAGTCGACGAGGACGCCGGCGTCGTTCATGTGTCGCGCCACATGGACGACGCCGAGTGCCCGCCCTTCTACGCCAAGTCCACTGGACTGCAAGGCCGCATCTCACGCTGGCAGGACATCGAGTACACCCCTCCCTGCCTGTACAAGCTGCACAGCCGCATCGCTCCGGTCGGGTCCGTCCCGAATCCGGACGGCAGCGACCCGGACGCCTTCCACGTCGAGGTCGTCTACGCCATCACGCCCGAGACCGAGCACTCCACCCATGACTTCTGGGCGGTGGCCCGGGACTTCGCGCTCGACGACCAGGAGGTCTCGGACTTCCTCGCGGAGAACAACAGGACCGTCGTGCTGCAGGACGTGACGGCCCTTGAAATCCTCGAACGAGTCGTCGCGACCGAACCCGAGGGCTACCAGGAACTGTCGATCAACATCGACACCGGCGGGCTCGCCGCACGCCGGATGCTCAAGCGCATCGGTGCCCAGCAGCAGTCCGTCCCGGCCCGCTCATGAGCGGCGTCCCCGCCCGGCGGTCGATGCTTTCCGGTGACCGCGTCAACCGCATCCACTGGATCCCGGGAACCGACCAGCTCCGTGCCGTTTGCCACTGTTCGGCGGAGCGCGACTTCGAGGACCCGGTCCAGCTCTGGGAATGGCTGCTGTCCCATCCCGATGGGCACGACACGCCACCGCCCACGGTCCGCGATGTGGCTCCGTCCTCCGACCGCCGACAGGAGGTGACCATTCCATGAAGGTCACCCCTCATGCCGAGCATGAACTCGACCTGATCCTGGACCGCAAAGAGGTTGTCGCCGAGGGGGTCGTGCGGCTGACGCTGCGATCTCCTGACGGGTTGCGCCTGCCTTCCTGGGAGCCGGGCGCCCACGTGGATCTCGTGCTCCGCGAGGGACTCGTACGGCAGTACTCGCTGTGCGGGGATCCCAACGATCTCTCCACCCTGCAAGTCGCGGTACTTCGCGAGGAAGGCGGACGCGGAGGATCGCGGTACGTCCACGACGTCCTCGCAGAAGGGCAGCCGATCCGCGTCCGCGGACCGCGCAACCACTTCGCTCTGGTGGAGGCCAAGAGCTACCTGTTCATCGCGGGAGGCATCGGCATCACACCGATCCTGCCGATGATCGAGGCGACCGAGCAGGCGGGCCGCGCTTGGCGGCTGGTCTACGGCGGCCGGACCCGGACCTCCATGGCCTTCGCGGAGGATCTTCAAACCCGGTACCCGAGCCGCGTGGACATCCGCCCTCAGGACGAGCACGGCCTGCTCGACCTCCCGACCCTGCTGGCCTTGCCGGACGACGCCACCGATACCGCCGTCTACTGCTGCGGCCCCGAACCACTGCTACAGGCCGTCGAACAGCACTGCGAGACCTGGCCCCCCGGTGCGCTCCATGTCGAACGCTTCGTTCCCAAAACCGACACCGGGCCCCGGGACGCGTTCGACGTCGAACTCGTCCAGAGCGGCATGGTCGTGACCGTTCCGGCCGACCGCTCCATCCTCCAGGTCGTGGAGGACGCCGGAGTGCCCGTGCTGTCCTCCTGCCGGGAAGGCACCTGCGGCACCTGCGAGACGGCCGTTCTCGGCGGCGAGCCCGACCACCGCGACTCCCTGCTCACCGACGAGGAGAAGGCCGCGAACGACACCATGATGATCTGCGTGTCCCGATCACGCTCCGCACGCCTGCTCCTAGACCTCTGAAAGCCCCACCCACAAAGGGCCCCCAACACCGCCCCGGTGGTCTACCTCGACCGCCACGAAGTGTGGAAAGCAAGAAGGTACGGGCATCCACCGATGCGTCGGTCAGCCCATCGCCCGTCTGGAAGCCGAGCAAGTCCTCTGAATGTGGTGGCGTTGGCTCTCTGATTGGCTCCCGCGGGACTTCGGAGATCGAACAAGGGCTCCGATTTGTCTCTCGGAGCCCTTCTGACCTGCGGTTTCGCTGTCGGGACGGCGGGATTTGAACCCACGACCCCTTGACCCCCAGGACGGCGGGGGAGCGGTTTGCGCAGCTTGAGCAACTTTCGAACGCGTGCGCGAAGTGCTGTGATCGGCGGTGTGTTCGCCGTGAGGCATAGCGTGTGGTCCCCGCGTGGTCCCCGGCGTCGGCCTGTTAACCGGGTTCTTCTCAGATATCCACAGTGATCTGCTCAGATGTTTTTGTTCAGTGTTTGACCTGCGCTTAAGTCGCTCGCTGGTTCTCGTCGCTTACCGGTGGTTTTGGCTGCCATGTGCCCTCGACGTGCACTAAGCTGCCTGGAAGGGCCTAGGGGCCTGCACGTTGGCCCTTGGATGCTCTATGGCACGACTGCTGGCGGCCAGTCCAACCTGGGACGAGTCAGGGACCTCCCGAGCCTTCGGTGATACTCCTGGATTCGCGTCCTCTGGCATGGATTCCGGTATACGGGTGTTGGTAAGAATCGACTGTCTACGCGTCCTCATTGTCTTCTATGACATACGAGGGGCATTTGGAACTTTATTTGCCTGACTACGTGGAGGACGAAATGGCGAAATGGTGGGAATTAACAATTCCTGTCGTTGGAGCTTTGGGTGGGGTTGGGATTACATCCGGCATACAGATGGTGACTGAAGCAAGGAAGAGAAAGCATGAGATTGAGCTGAAGCATCATGATGAAAAAAAGCTGGCTTACGCCAATTTTGTAATCCACGTGGACGAACTGTTGAAATGCAATCAAGAGATTAGTGAAATTCGCACACGAGTTGACAAATACAGGAAGATGCTTGAAGGGCTTAATGATCGAAGAATTGAGGCGGAGCATACTATTATTGATCTTGAAGAAGAAGCTAGAGTCGGCAATTCTCGGCTTGGAAGTGAAGGGCTAGAGCGTCTTGCAGAACTAAAAAGAACCCTGGAAGAATTGCCGTTGGAGCGAAATGATATTGATGCAAAATTCGACCACGAAGAGGAAAGACTTGAAGCTCTCACTAAAACTCTCAATGAACTTGCAGTCGAGGTGCGAAAATCCACTTCGGTAATTGAGTTTCTTGGTTCGAATGCAGTAAGGCGTTGTGCGAATAAACTGTCTTACAGTATTCTAATCCCGGAACTAGCGACTGACGTTACCAAGGCTAAAGAGGAATTTATATCTGCCGCCAGAAAAGATTTGGGGGTATGACCAAACATTGGCGGAGCTGGACGGCGCCGGACTTGCGTGGGGGCGGGGCCTCGTAGCCTGAATCGGCGGACGGGCAGCACCTGCCCGCCCGCATCTGCCCGTCGTGAGGCCCCGCGCGGGACCCCGCGCAAGTCGGGACCGGCCAGCGGCACGGGCGCGGCCAGCTCAACCCCGTGACTGGTCCCCGTCTTCGTGCGGCTCCGTGACTCCTGCTGCTCTCCGCGCCTGCCGACCGGCGTCGGCCTGGTCCCGTAGCCAGCGCACTAGCAGAGGCGGAGGGCCAGGCGCCGAGTCGGCGGCGCGTGCGGCCCGGTTCGCGGGCCGCCTTGAGACCTCGTGAGGAAAGGTTCACACCGGTTCGACGAAGCGGTTTTTTGAGCGGGCGACAACCATGACCACAACAGGGGGGTGCGGATGTTGCGCCCGACTGCTCAGACTCGTTCGACCACGTCAGAGCGGGAGTGGCGAGGCTGCCGCGCCGCGCCTCGCCGAATCTGAGGGCCTCTCGCGGAGGCCCTCCGCTCCCACTCTCGTGCCCACTTGCCGTGGGCACAACTCGCCTGCAGTCCTTCAAGGCGGTCGGAGGAGGGGTCGCCCAGAGCCTTCGACCGAGGCGCACCCGCCCCCAGGCCGGCGGGGCCAATTGCCTGATCACCGTGTTGACACTTAAGCGTCAACAGGAGCGCGAAGCTTTGGACACGGCTCTGGAGGGTTGCTGCTCCAGTCCGCCCCTTTGTACGCCCGCTGACCTGCCCAGGAACCGGCTTGTTCAGACTGCGTCGATCGGATCTTGTGTTGGACTCAGTGACTTGATTTCTAGGGGCAGGAACCTTGGCTTGATCATCTGCGTCAGACTGTTCTGATGAGAGGTAGGAGTGCTGATGGCGCAGCAAGAAGAGGGCCCTCAGAATGAGGGGATTGCAAAAGCAATTGCTGATGCCAACGATCAGAGTAAGACTGCAGATCAAAAAGCGGCAATACTTCTTGCAGCGGTGGGTATTGTAATTGCGATCCTTGTTTCGCTGCTGAGTGGCAACTCAATGAATACCCTTCCCAAGAACTATCCATGGCTAACAGGAACGGCCCTCGCGACAGCTATGTGTAGTGCAATAATGCTCCTTCTATCGGTCAGGCCCCGCTTCTCCAGGCACAGTGATAACCGATCCAACTTCAATTATTATGCTCAATTTGAAGGACGCGCGAGGGAGTTGGAGCGGGAATTGAGTCAAGGACAGGCTGGTATCGACAATGTCGCGAGACTCATTGAGTCATCTAGACTTGCACGTGTCAAGCACGCACAGACCAGACTGGCCGTGGATTTTCTATTGGCAACGGTTGTAGTAGTATCAGTTGAGCTCATCGTTGCCATTTTTGATTGATTGATAATGATTGAAGGATTCGATGGCATCCTTGGCTATGCACCCCATGTCAAGGGAGATGATTTTTGTGGACGGTAATCCATATATAATAACTCTGATAGCTATTACTGGAAGCCTCCTAGGCGCCATAGCGACGGGATTGTTCCAAGTTAGATCTGTAAGAAGACAGCTCAAGATGCAATCCGTCGAAGCCGAACGAAAGCGGCTTGGCGATCTGGAGCAATGGGCTCATTCTGCATTAGAAGATCGCCATAAGGTGCTGTGGGCAGAGCGTAAAGCGCTCTACTCTCGTTTGATTGGACTGACCGAAAAATGGATTCGCTGTAATATCGACTTGATTGGGATTGAACTGCCTGATGGTGTAATGGTTCAAAGCCACGAAGATGCGGCGAATGCTTCTCCTATAGTCGCCCGGTATTTTGAGGCGGCTCACAATTTTGGTGAATGTTTCTACGAAATAGAGATACTTGGTCATGCGGAGGTCATTGCGAAGGCTAATGCTCTCCATTTGAGTCTGATACAAGGAACAAAAGCTGCCCTCGAAGGTGAAAATAATCGAGAACGGTCTGAAGCAGCTAAACGAGACCTGTTGCGTGCGATGCGTCGAGGTTTGACTGAGATGTAGTCGCTAATGACCAGCCAATTAACGGTCATCGGTGACCTGAGTTGGACGGTCCGGGGCTTGCGTGGGGGCGGGGTCTCGTAGCCTGGTGTGGCGGACGGGCGGCACCTGGCCGCCCGCTATGGCCCGTCGTGAGGCCAAGGGTGGGTGACATGGACCCGTGCAGTGCGGGAGACTTGCCGCATGGCCAAGTTGACCATCACACCTCGTCGCTGGGACGAACTCACCGCACTGCTGGAGGATGAGGAGAGACTTCGGAATGAGCACCCGAAGGTGGCCGAGTACCTGGACATGTCGGCACGGCTGCCCGGAACCGGTGACGATCAAGTCGATGCAGACTTCGACCTACGGCTTGTGCACTACATGACCGGTGGGAGTGTCGCCAGTGCTAATCCGTACTGGGACATCGTTGAGCCTTTCGTCAACGCGCATGACGGTCGCCGAGTGGTAAATGGCGGTTGCGTTGACGGGAGTGCGCGACTCGCCTATGCCCAGATGCTGTTGCAAGCCGTCTATGCGTACGCGATACCTGCTCCGCAAACCATCGAATGGGTGGCGGACTTTTGTGCAGGTTCAACGATCGTGGAACTCGGAGCCGGACGCGGGTATTGGGCGGCGCAGCTGGCTCGTTCGGGTTTGGAGGTCCGAGCGTATGACTCGGAGCCACCGGACCGGACCAATAATGCCTCGTTCCCTGAGGCTGCGGGCCAGTCAAGCGTCTGGCATCCTATCGAGGATGTCACGGAGTTCGCGACTTGTTTCCAGTCGGCCGACCATGTGTTGTTCCTTTGCTGGCCGCCAGGGTGGGGCAACGCGATGTCGTCTGAGGCGCTCAGTTCATTCGAGGCTGTTGGGGGAGAGCGACTCATCTACGTCGGGGAGCCGAAGGGCGGAAGAACGGGCAATGACGCCTTCTTTGATGCTCTCTCCGCCCGTTGGAGGCTGGGCTGTGTAGATCGGCAATTTGTTTCCTGGTGGAGAGATGCGGACGTGGCGCAAGGTTGGATCCGTAAGTGATTCCCAAGCCCAAAAGGGGGGTGCCGACCTGGTCGGCACCCCCCCTTTTTTGGTGGTTTCTAGAGCGTCATCCGGAACACGAACGCGTCGTACCGGTCGCGGGGATACGAGATATCGGAGATCATGATCACACGGCCGTCAGCAGCAATGAAGCGCTGGTGGACCGTCTTGACGAGGTCACCGGGCGGTGTCTGGAGCCAGTCGGCGTGCGGCGCCGTCGGTAGTTGGTCGGAGATCGTTTCTTCCAGAAAGGCGGCCCCCGAGATGTCGGTGACCTGCACCGAGTGGTAGGTGTCCGAGATAGAGATTCGCTGTCCGTCCTCGGTGGCTCGGGTGATCACGTGCTTGATCTCTTCCCCTTCGTGCACACCGAGGGCCTCCACGAGGTCGCCGGCGGCAGGGGACTGCTCAGTCTCACGTTCGACGTGGATCTGTCGATCGGTCTCGTTCTGGAACGAACGCTCGGCGGTCTCCATCTGGCGCTCAGGAGACACACGTACGAGGTTGGGGCGGTCGGCCACGAAGATGCCTCGCCGTCGAACGGAGCGGACAAGCCCCTGCCGCTGGAGGAGTTCGAGGGCCTTCCGGACCACGATGTCCGAGACGCCGTTCTGCTGGGCGATCTCGGCGTAGCTCGGTAGCTGAGTGCCGGGCGGTAGGTCCCCGCCGCGGATACGTCGGGCGTACTCGCCTGCGATGCGGACGTAGGCCGGTTCTGCCATCGCGTTCCAGTCCCCTCGGACTCCGTCGCCGGTGCGTTCACCAGCGTATACGCATCATCGTATACCTAGGGGTTGTGCGTATACGTAACTACGTATACGCTGCCGTCAGGCGGCTCGCGCCCACAAGCGAAGCGCCTGGTCATCACAACTTCATGGCGCTGGTGATCGACGTCGAACGGCTCACGTGTCCAGGTCCCGATGCTCCACAAAGTCGCCTGGATGGATGCGATCTTCACAGCGCTCGTCTTACCGCGAGACAGCTTCCGCTGTCTGTCCACCACAGCGTCCGGCCGCACTGGAATGCCGGTCTGTGGCGGGCAGAGAGTGCAAGGTTCTCGCTCCACTGCCTTCCCGGAGGTTCGCGTGACCCGCCATAACAACCGCCCGGTCATCGCCGCAAGCACGCTGGGTTTCGAGCGGCTCAGCCTCCACGCCGGTGAGCCGGTCTCGATGGTGTGCCCGACCTGCGAGCGCTGGACGCTGTGGCGCCGGGGCATGCTGAAAGCCCACAGCGCCGATCACGTCACCGGCGCGCGCTGCACCGGCTCCAATCAGCGAATCTACCTGGATGTTGACCCTGCGCAGTGGTTGCGCTGGCTGCCGGAGTTCAAGGCCGCGGTCGAGCTGGCCCGGCGCCGGACGGATCGCGTGCATCTGCCGCACGGCCACCGGACGATGGCGCCGCCCCCGCTGCTGCGGCCGGCGGCCTGACGCCCACCGCCCCGCTTGAGCGCCCCGCCCACGACGTCGTGGGCGGGGCGCTGCTTTGTCCTGTCCGCTCGCAACCGTCCCCGCCGAGCGAGCGGGGAGGACGGAGGTTCCCCGCATGATGTTCCGCTTCCACGACGCAGAAGACCGCGACCGCGCGTCCGATGGGGTGAGCCGGTACGGCGTCTACCTGCGTCGCCACCCCAGGCTGTTCACCGACTTCGAGGACCCGGTGACGGTCGATCCGGTGCTGTTTGTGATCGGGGCGTGGCAGGTGGCGACGGCACCGATCATGTCGCCGCCGTATCTGGACTGGACGGCCGAGCGGCTGCTGTCGGTGGAGCTGTCGGGTAGTGAGCACGACGGGTCGCTGATCGCCCGCTGCCAGTTCGCGGCAGACCGCCCGGCCGCGCTGCGCGAGGTCGGCGGGTTCGCCGACTGGCAGTGCGACGCCGGCTGGTCCGGCGTCCGCGGCTATCAGGCCCCGGATGACGATGTGCTGGCGCGTGGCCCGGTGATGCTGACCAGTACCGCGGTGCTGTGGTCGATCCCGGCGGACCGGCTGTACGCCCCGGCCGACGCCCCCGAGACGCTGACCACCATCGACGCCAAACAGGCGGTGCGACGGCTGGCCGAGCTGCTGGACGCCCGGCTCGCGCCCGTCCTGGCCGCCCTGGACACCAGCCCTGGCCGGGGCGCGTGGTGAGCGCGCCCCGGCCGCGGCTGGTCAAGATCCGGCTGGCCGGCCACCTCGACGACGTCACCGCGCTGGCCGAGCTGCTGGCCGGCCTGCCCGGTGAGCGGTGCGCGGTCAGCGCGATCTCGGCGCCGTACGCCAACCGGCGGGATGCCGGGGTGCGCTGCTACCTGGACGTCGTGCTCACCGGCCCGCCGTCCGGCACCGGCTCACCAGACCAGCAGTAGATCCCCTCTCTCCACCCGGCGGCCCCGGCCCGCTCGCCTCCGCATCTGGGGGGCGGGCTGGCCGGGGCCGCTGGCGCGTTCGGAAGGAACCCCCGCGATGTCGATCTCCTATGTCCGGCCGCGCCCGGTGGTGCGGCATGCCGGACCGGTCAGGCGCTGCCCGGCCTGCCGGAGCGTGCTGGACGGCGGCCCGGTGCTGTTTCGCTGCCCGAGGTGTGAGCACGCGGTGCACGCCGCCGACGTGCCCGCCGAGGTCGGCGCCAACCCGCCGCGGCCCGCGGCATGACCGCCCCGCATACCACCCGCCCCACTCCCGGCCCCGGTGGCGTGTCTGTGCCGTCGGGTGCGGCCGGGTTCTACGTCTCGGTGCGCACCGGCGCCCGGATGGCGCAATCGGCGCTCGCGCTCGGCCCGTTCCCGGACCGGAACACCGCCGCCGACCACGTCGCGGTGGTGCGCCGCTACATCGCGGCGCGGCACCGCGGCGCCGAGTGGTGGCGGCTGTCGACCACCCGCCGCACCGCCGCCCCCGGCCGGCCGCTGCCGGTCGGCACGCTGAACGAGCTGCTGGGGGTGCGCTGTGGGCCGCCGTAGCTCCGCACGGTTCTGGGATCCGCGCGGGGACCGGCACGGCATCCCCACCTACCCGTGGCGGATGGCCCCGCCCCATTTGGCCACCCGCCGCCAGTTGGCCGCCGCCGGGCTCCGTCCCGGCGGTCAGGACGTGGCCGCGCAAGTGCTGTGGTGGCGGTCGCGCGGTATCGGGGTGGCCTACCTGTACGACGTCCGGCTTGCGCTGCCCAAGCGCACCCCGTCCGCCGCGCAGCGGGCGGCGCTGGCCAGGGCGCTGGCCGCCCGCCGGATCTGCCCGCGCTGCCGCACCGATGCCGGCTACGTGCTGCCCCGCCGACTGGGCTGCTGCCTGGACTGCGCGGAGCCGTGGGAACTGGACGCCGCCTGACCTCTCCCTCTTGCTGACCTGTTGGAAAGGACACCTCACCGATGACCGCCTACCTCCCGTTCATCTCCGCCATGCCCGGCCCCGCCCGCGGGACGTCCGCGCCGTGGACGCTGCCCGAGGACGGGTTCGTGGACCCGATCGCGGTGGAGATCGCCGCGTCCGGTGCGCGGCGCGTCGCGCTCACCCCGGCCGAGCGGCTGCTGGCCGCCGCGTGCATCCTGGCCGCCGGTCTCCGGCAGACCGACATCGCCGAGCGGCTGCACGTCAACAGCGACACCGCCCGCACGCTGGCCGGTCAGGTGCGCCGCTGCCGCCTGCTGCCGGTGCCGGACCTGTGGGCGCTGGCCTACCCCACCGACACCGACACCGACACCGACGCGGACACCGACGCGAGCACCGACGCGGGCGTCCCCGCGGCCTGATGACCACCGCCACCGTCCGGTACTTCGGCAGATGCCCGATCAAGGGCTGCACGACCCGCCGTGTCGTGGACGGCGACACGCGCATGGCCGTGAAGATCGATGACCGGTGGACCCTGCTGAACGCCTACGAGTACGCCGGGTTCACCGGCGAGCGGCGCCGCGCGTTCATCGCGAGCATGCGCGCGCACGACCTGGCGTGCGGCGAACACAAGGCGTTCCTGCGCTGGCAGCCCGGCCGGTACTCCTACAACCCCGACACCGCGTGCGCGCCCGCCTGCGAGGCGGCGACGGGCCCGCGGTGTGACTGCTGCTGCCGGGGCGCCAACCACGGCGGCGGCCACGTGGTGACCCTGCACTGATCTGACGCCCCGCCCGGGGCCCGTCTCTGACGGACGGGCTCGGGACAGGACGCCAGACCTTCCCGCCGACCGGCCGAAGGTCACCGTCCCCGCCCATTCCCCTGGTGGCAAGGAGCTGCCCCATGTCCTCTTCTGTGACCTCCCGCCCGACCGCGCCCGCCGGCCCGGACACCGGCCCGGATGCTGGCCCGGACGCCGTGCTGGCCGCGGACCTGGCCGAGATCACGCGCCGCGAGCGGATCGAGCGCCGCACCCGCACCGGCCTGGGGGTCGGGTTCGCGCTGATCGGCGCCGCGCTGACCGCACCCGTCATGCCCGCCATCCCGCTGCGGCTGCTGGCCGCCGCGCTCGCGGCGGCGCTGTCGGTCATCGGCGCCGCCACGCTGGCCGTCCTGGTCGCCGAACGGTTCCACGGCCGGTACGAGGTGGTGCCGCACGCGTGGGGGTGGCGGATCGTGCGCCGCTGGTACGCCCCCGGCGCCACCGTCTGGCACGCCAACCCCAAGAGCGGCGCCGTGACCGGCTCGGGGCCGCTGGCGGTGCTGGGCTGGCACCACGATCCGGCGTGCGCGGAGGCGTGGGCGCTGGTCTACGACGGCACCCCGCGCATGACCGGCGGTGGTGCCGTGTGGCTGCCGCTGTCGGCGCTGAGCCCCACCCCGCCCCCGGCCGAGCCGCTCGCGCAGGACGTGGACGGGGGTGCGCGCTGATGTGGGCGCGCTGGTGGGCCCGCCTGGCCCCGATCGACCTGCTGATCGCCAGCGGCATCGGCGCCGAAGTGGTCTGGCTGGCCTGCACGCATCTGACCGCAATGCGCACGCCGGCGGCGGCGCTGCTGGCGGCGCTGGCCGCCGTCGCCGTCTTCGGCCTGCTGGCCCGGCACCGGCGCCGCCCCTGACCCCTCACGCACCCGCCCCGGGTGCTGTTCACCGAGCGGCACCCCGCCCCCGAGCCGGACGGCCCGGGGGCGGGGTGCCGCCGCCTTTCAAGGAGTGTTCATGAACACCGACCCTGTGCCCGCTGGTGAGCGTTCACCGGCGGGGCCCGATGCGTTCACGGCGTTCACGGCGGGCGCCGGTCCGGTGAACAGCAGCGTGAACGCCGAACAGATCCGTTCAAACGAGCGCGCGCTGTCGGCCGGCACCTGGTTGATCGTGTTCGGCGCGATGCTCTACAGCGTCCTGACCGTCACCCCGTTGATGCGGGAGCACACGCCGAAGGGGTGGGAGTGGACGGCGCCGATCCTGCCGCTGGTCGTGGACGCCGCGGTGGTGATCGTGGTCCGCCTGGATGCGCTGCTGGCCCGGCTCGGGCAGGACGGCGGCGGTTGGCCGCTGGTGCTGCGCTGGATGACCGGCATCATGACCCTGTCGCTCAATGTCGGCCGATCGGCGGCTGATCAGGACTGGGGCGGGGTGGCGGTGCATGCGGTGGCTCCGTTGCTGCTGATCGTGACCGCCGAAACCGGGCTGGCCTACCGCCGCGCCATCACCCGCGCGCTGGCCGCGCAGCAGCGCCGGCAGCACGCCGAACAGGCCGCCCGCGAGCACGCCGCCCGCCAGCAGGCCGAAGCCCGGCAGGCCCGGGAACAGGAGGAGCGGGAGTATCAGGCCCGGATGGCGCGCGAGCAACGCGAGCACGAAGCCGCCCTCGCTCGGCAGGAGGCCGAGCATCGCGAGCGGCTGGCCGCCGAGGAACGCCGCCGCACCGCCGACGCCGAGCGTGAACGCCAGGCCGAACGTGAACGCGCCGCCCGCGAGCGCCAGCAGGCCGAGCGTGAACGCGCCGAAGCCCAAGCGCGTGAACGCGAGCGTGAACAGGAACGCCAGCGCGCCGAACAGCAGCGCGCCGAGCGTGATGAACGGCGTCGGCAGCGGCTGCTGGCCGCCGGTCCCGCCCCGGCCAAGCTGCCTGAGGAGCAGGCCCGGCAGATCGTGACGGCCGCGTTCCTGGCCGGGCTGCCGGTCCGCGCCGCCGCGCAGCGGTGCGGCTGGTCCATCGGCTGGGTCGCCGGCCGCTACCAGGAACTCCGCGAGCACCACCCCAACGGCCAGGGCACCGAACCGCCCCGCCCGCTGGCCGAGCTTCCACACGGCACCTGACCGTTCCCGCCCCCGGTCCGTCTCTCGGACCTCGCCCGCACACCTCGCCCCGCACGGGCCAGCGCTGTGCGGGCGAGCGGTGTGTGGGCGGGGTCGGCGGTACGGACCGCCGAACCCCCGCCCGTTCCCGACCGAAGGGACGCTTCCATGCTGCTGCTGGCCATGCTGACCGGCGGGCTGATCTTCATGATCTGGGCCCGCCAGGTCTCCTATCTGATGCTGTTCGCGCTGTGCTCGTGGGGGCTGCTGGCCGCCTCCACCCCGCCCGGCACCAAACTGGTGGAGGGCCTGAACTCCCTGTCCGGGATGCTGGACGGGGTGTTCACATGACCCCCCGCACCCGCGCCCACCCTTCCGCCGTGCGGCGGCCGGGTCCGGTGCGGCGGCTGGCCGTCCGGCTGTGGGCCAACCGCCCCACCTGGGGCGCGTTGGCGTTCCTGCTGGCCGGTCCCGGCGTGGCCAAGGTGGTTCTGGGGTGGCCGCTGTGGTGGACCGCGGCCGGACAGTGGAGCCTGTGGGCCCTGCTGCTGGTCACGGTGTCCATCGTCGAGACCCGCCGCCCCGCGCCGCCCCGCGGCGAGGACGGTGGCCGGTCCGGCGACGGTGAGGAGGCCGACCGGTGATCGAGCTGCTGTTTCTGGGGTCGGCCGCGTTCGCCGGCGGTGCGCACGCCACCCGCCGCGCCCGTCACCAGTCCCGCCCTCAGCCCCGGCGCCGCGTCCGGGACCATTCGCTGCTGGTCAAGGCGTGGAACTCCGCGGGTGCCCCGCACACCGAGGAAACCATGCTCGGTGACGCGCTGGCCGATCTCGGCGGACGGGCCATCGGCTCGACCGTCCGGCGCACCGCCCCGCGCGTCCGCGCCCGCGGCCAGCGCATCCGGCGCGGCGCCGAATCACGCTGGCAGCGCCGCCGCTCCGAGGACCGCACCGTGACGTTCTTCCGCCGCCGCACCCGCCCCACCACCGGGACCGCAGCGGCGCCCGGCACCAGCACGGGCAAGCGGGCGGGGGATGCGCCGCCGCTGCCGTCTGGCCGCACCCCGCCGTCGCTGCCGGCCGGGCGGGACCCG
>NZ_CAACUY010000047.1 GCF_900659615.1 Actinomadura fibrosa
CGTCCCCGCGCCGGCGGCGGCGTCCGGGACGGGGAGGGTCGAGCCGTTGGCGAGGGGCACGCCCGCCGCGAGCGCCAGCGCCTCCGCCAGCTCGAAGGGCGGGGCGCCCGCCGCGAGGTCCCGCTCGGCCGGGGCGGTCCGCAGCAGGTAGCCGCCCTCCTCCTGGCCGCGCAGCACCGTGCGGGACAGGCCGTCCGCCTCGACGGCGTAGGTCACGGACATGATCCGTCCGACCAGCACGCGGGCGGCGTCGGTGCGGATCGCCGGGTCGCCGAAGAACCCGAGGCTGATCACGGCGTTCAGCGGCACCGCCGCGTGCGCGCTGCGCAGCAGGTCGGTGACCCGGGACGGCAGGTTCACGAGGCTCACCTCGAACGCGTCCGCCTGCGCGCCCTCCGCCATCGTCACGACGAGCTCGGCGTCCACGACCGGGGAGCCGCTCAGCACGTCGTTGGAGACGGTGACCGGCAGCCCGGGCGCGCCGTCCGGCGCCCCCGCGCCCGGCGCGCCCGCCGCCGCGATCTCGACCTTGTACCAGAGGATGAAGCTCATCGCGCCGCCACCCCGCCCACCACGGACGAGCCGAACGTGCCCGCCGCGTTGAGGTTGCGCAGGTCGAGCCGGACCTCCGTGAAGGTCAGCGCCAGCTCGCCCGCCTCGTAGACCACGCCCGGCACCAGCTTGCGGCGCAGGATCGACGCCGTCCCGCCGGTCTGCTCCCGCTCCACCGCGAGGACCAGGAACGCCCTGGCGGCCGGCAGGTCCAGCGGGCCGTCCGGAGCGTCCCGCAGGACCTCCTCGGCGACGTTCGCGTACAGCAGGAACCGGTAGTCGCGGTCCGCGAACGCCAGCCGGAACGCCTGCGGGAACCCCTCGTCGGCGTCGATCGGCAGCCGCTGGAACTCGCTCATCGTGCCCCCTTCCTCACGGTTCGTCCCGTCACCTCACGCCCGGTCACAGTGCGCCCGGTCACAGCGCGCCCAGCACGGTGCGGGCGATCGGGTTCGGCGGGACGGCCGACGGGACCAGCGCCGACCCGGCGGCCACCGCCAGGTCGGCGACCTCGCCGAGGGTGGCGAGCAGGCTCGCCCGCGGCACCTCCTCCAGCGCGATCGACGCCTGGAGGGCGTCCCGCCGCTCGACGCTCTGCGTGAAGTGCAGCTCGGTGATCTGCATCTCCAGGCTCACGGTCAGCCCGGACACCACCGAGATCCCGTTCGGCAGCAGCCCGCCGCCGGCGTCGGCGAGCTTGCGGCCCACCAGCGCCAGCGCCTCCAGCGCCTTCTTCAGCGCGAGCCGGTCCGGCCCGGCCAGCAGCGCCTCGATCCCGATCCGCTTGCGGGTGGGCTGGGTCGCCTGCACGAAGCGCGTCCCCGCGATCCGCTCGACCTCGTAGCCCTCGGTGACCGTCATGCTCTGCACGAACAGCAGCGGCACCGGCCCCACCAGCACCGGGACGTTCGTCCCGACCGCCATGTCTCCCCCTGAAATCCGTGCCGAAGATCGGCCCGCGGTGCGCGCCCGGCGTTCACAGCCGGGACGCGAGCTCCTGGTCGAGCCGGTCGAGGTGCGTGCGCGCCAGCCGCTCCCGCTCGTCCGGCGGCAGCGTCCCGACGGTGTGCACCTCGACCGGGAAGTGGTAGTCGATGACGGGCCCGGCGGCCGGCTCCCCGGTCCGTCCGCCGGCGCCCGGCCAGCCGGTGCCCGGCTCGTCCACGGCGCTACGCCTCGATGCCGACGGTCAGCGCCGCGCAGTTGAAGCTCGCCTGCGGGACGCCGTCGACCACCACGTTGCTCGGATTGGCCGAGGTGATGACGCAGCGCGCGAACTTCAGCGAGCCGAACGTCCAGTCGGTGCCGTTCTTCTCGGCCACGACGACCGCGAACTCGCCGCCCGCGGTGGCGAGCTCGGTCAGGTCGGCGACCGCCGACCCGACGGCGGGCACCGTCATCGTGAACGTGAAGGTGAACGGCTGGCGGACGAAGCCGACGTTGTCGGCCTCGATGCTGTGCAGCACGGTGTGCGGCACGTTGAAGGTGGGCGTGAAGCTGGAGATCGGCGTGATGGTGGCGCCGCCGAGCTTGACCTCCAGCCGGGTGTTCCAGTCCGGCATCGGTGCTCTCCTAGTTGAACGTCACGGTGAGGGACATCCGGTGGACCTGGCCCGCGTAGTTCACGGCGACCAGGATCTGAACGAGCCGCTGCGTCTCGGCGTCGTGGACGCGCTGCGCCTCCGCGGCGGTGAGCGTCGCGGGATCGCGGTCGAGCAGCGCCAGCAGCGGCACCGACACCTCGAACGAGGTCAGGATGTCCGCCTGCTGCTGCGGGCCGAGGATCGCCTCGATCTGCGCGATCAGCGCGCGCAGCCCCGCCCGGGTGATCCGGACGTTCCCGATCGACCTGATCAGCCGCGCGTTGAGCTGGAAGGACAGCCCGTCGATGTAGCGGCGGGCGTCGATGTAGGTGATCCCGCCGGGGTTGCCGGTGTAGCCCTCGCCGAGGTAGACGGCGTTGCCGGGGATGAGCGCCGGGCTGGCCAGCCAGTTGACGCCGTTCTTCGCCGCCGGCCCCGAGCCGAAGTTCTCCGACCCGTTGATCGCCTCGATCTGCGCCTGGGTGAACGACGGGCTCGTGATGGCGACCTGCTTCAGCAGCAGCGTGACGTGCGGCTCGTATCCGGCGATCGTCCCCGCCACGGCCGCCGCCGCGTCCTGCGTGCTGCGGTGCGCGATGTACACCATGCGGTCGGTCGAGAGCGCGCCGCTGACCACCGACGGGTCCGCCGAGTCCTTGGGCAGCATCGCCACGCCGATGCGCTGCCGCCCGTCCGCGCCGGTCTCGGAGACCGACACGACGTGCTTGGCGAGCGCCACGACCGGGCCGTCCGACGTGGGCGGCGTCGCGTTCGGGTTCCCGACGGCGGTGTTCGCGGCGGTCATCGGCGTGTTCGCCAGCACGACGAGCTGGACGTCGAGGCCGGCGACCACGTCCAGCGCGGCCTGGAAGTTCGGCGACGTCTCGCTCACCCGCACCCCCGTCACCAGGGACGGGCCGGGGGACTGGGTCAGGGCCAGCGCGATCGCCTGGCCGAGGTCGCCGGGCGCGCGGCGCAGCGCCTCGGCCGGATCGGTGAAGTCGACGGGCGTGTTCACCGCGGCGAGGTCGGCGGGCGGCGACTGCGCCGGCGGCGCGATCTTCCCGATCACGGCGATGTTGCCGAAGGCGCGCACGGCCGGCGCGAACTGGTTCGCCACCAGGTTCTGCCGGATGTAACGGACGGTCATCGTCCCTCATCTCTTGCGTTGGGTCAGGCGGTGTCGTCGAGGAAGAGGGCGGCCACGCCCGCCCTGGAGTAGAGCCGCTGGACATCGGCGGCGGTGAGCCCGGCACCGGCCGGGCCGGACTGGGCCAGCACGGCCGCCAGCGCGTAGGGCGCGGTGGTCTCGGCCGGCAGCGTGGCGGGGTCCGGGCCCGGCCGCGACCGGCCCGCCTCCCGCACGAGCCGTGCGGCGCGGAGCCCGGCGGCCAGGCCGAACGGGTCGACCGCCACCACCGCGAGCGCGACGCCCAGCGTCCGGACGTTGGCCGGGTCGTCCGGGTCGAACGGCGCCGCCGCCTTCAGCCGGACCGTGGTCACCAGGTACCGGAACGCCTCGCGGAGCTGCTCGACGGTCGTGATGCCGTGCTCGCGCATGAACGCGTCGACGTCCACGAACGGGAACCGCCGCCGGAACTCCTCCAGCGTGGCGAAGGAGTCCGCGGGCACGGTGGCGGCCGACTCGGCCCCCGCGGGGTCGATCTCGGCCACCACCGTGACCCGCAGCCGCGCCAGCACGTCGATCCACACGGGTGCGGCCGTGCGGACCTCGTCGAGCGCCAGCTCCGTCCGGGTGTAGGCGGGCACGGTCCCGGTCCAGTTCCCGGTGATCCGCCCGGTGGGGAACAGCGGGCGCTGGAGTTCCAGCTCGTCCACCGCGACGTCCCGCACCTGGTCGATCCGCACCGCCGCCAGGTCGAAGGCCGCGCCGAGGACGGTCCGCAGCGCGGCCCGGCCGGGGTCGGCCGCGGGCAGCAGCAGGTCGCGGAGGGCGCCCGGATCGGCGAGGCGCAGCAGCGCCCGGTCCTGGAATGAGCTCACGTCGGCACCGTCCGGCTCAGAACGTGATCGTGATCTTCGAGGACGCCGACCCGGTGCCGCCGCGCGTGTCGGTCGCGGTGACCGTGAAGGCGATGTCGTCCCCGGTGGTCGCGAACGGGATGGCCGCCGACCAGCTCGACCAGTCGCCGTTCGGCCCGGTGTTGGTCGCCTGGCCGCTCGTGTTCAGCGCCGGGACGGAGTAGGTGACCAGGTTGACGCCCGACGCCGCGCCCGACGTCCGGCCGGTCAGCAGGAGCACCGCCGGCAGCTGCTGGACGACCAGCGGGTTCGGGAAGGCGTCCAGCGACACCGTGGGGGGCGCGCCGTCCTGCGTGATGATCGTCCGGCTCTGGCTCGCCGTCCGGTTCTGCGCGTCGACGATCGTCACGGTGACCGTCCGCGGCCCGATCGAGGTCTGCGCCAGCGTGACGCTCTTGCTGAAGCGCGTGCCGGTGGACTGGTCGGAGCTGGTCGCGCCGTCGACGGTCACCCGCACGGTGAGCGGGTAGGCCAGCGTCGCCGGGGTGCTGATGTCCACGGTCAGCGGGCCGCCGTTCGGGCCGATGCCGATGACCGCGCCGTTCGCCGGGGAGTTCCAGGTGAACGAGGGCGGGTCCGGGTTCACCACCGTCACGGTGGCCGCGTTCGCGTTGACCGTCGTGTTCGCGCTGGTCTTGCCGGCGGCGGTGACCTGGTAGGAGCCCGGGGACGAGATCGTGAAGGTGTAGGTGCCGCCGCTGTTCACCGAGGACCGGTGGTCGTGCGTCTCGACGACGCCCTGCACGGCGATGTCCAGCTCGGTGTAGTTCACCGCCGGGACCTGCGTCCATCCGCCGCCCGCCCGCGGGATGAAGCTGACGCCCCGGTCGACGTCCACCCGGTACTGGGTGGGCACGCCCGCGAGCACCGGTGTGGCCGGCAGCCTGATGGCCACCCAGGGCGGCGAGCCGTCGGGCGGCGTGGTGATGTTCTCGTCGGGCGGCGCCTGCGCCCCGCTCGTCTCGCCCGCCTCGGCGGCCTCGGCGGTCTCAGCGGTCTCGGCGGCTTCGGCCGTGTGAGCCGATTCGTCGACATGGTCGGTCACGGATTCCCCCTTGGATGTGTCCGTTCGCCCGGCGTTGCCCCGCGGGCTCACTGAAGAGGCGTTCCATCCCGTTCCAGAGGCGTTCCATTCGCGTGTCACGGCGCGGTCCCCGCGCGTGGAACGGGATGGCACGCCTTCCCGGGTGAACGCCCACCCGATGGAGGAGCCGATGAACGAACCGATCCCGCCCGAGCCGCGCGGCAGGGCGCAGACCTACCCGATGGACGGCCCGCAGGACGTCCCGCAGGCGCCCGGCAGCACGCTCGGCGATGAGGCGGGCGAGGCGAGCGCCGCGGGCGCGATGGCGGACGGCGCGGACCGGATGCTCGACGCGGCACGCGGCCAGCTGGGCGAGGGGGAGCACCCGCCCGGGTCGAACCACAACAAGTTCACCGCCTGGTACGGCATGGGCGACGTCGCGTGGTGCGACATCTTCCTCGCCTGGTGCGCCGACCGCGCCGGCTGCCTGAAGGCGGTCGGCCGGTTCGCCTACACGCCCGCGCACGCCCGCTGGTTCAAGGACAACGGCCGGTGGGGCGGCGTCCCGCGCAAGGGCGCGATCGTCTTCTACGACTGGGGCGGGTCGCGCGACATCGCCGCCATCGACCACGTCGGGATCGTGGAGTCGGTCCGCGGCGACGGCACGATCGTCACCATCGAGGGCAACACCGAGGACATGGTGCGGCGGCGCGTCCGCTCGTTCGGCATCGCCGGCTACGGCTACCCGCAGTACACGGCGGGCGGCGGCAGCGGCGACGGAGGCGGCACCTCGGCGCCCGCGTGGCCCGGCCGGCTGCTGCGGCAGCCGCCGGTCATGAGCGGCGCGGACGTCCGGACCTGGCAGGCCCGCATGCGCGACCGCGGCTGGTCGCTCGACGTGGACGGCGAGTACGGCCCCGCGTCCGAGGAGGTCTGCCGCGGCTTCCAGTCCGAGAAGGGCCTGGAGGTGGACGGCGTCGTCGGCCCGGAGACCTGGCGGGCCGCCTGGACCGCCCCCGTCACCTGACCGCGTCACCTGACCGCCCGCGTCCCGCACGGCGCCGGACCCCAGCGCTGAGCCCCGGCGCCGTGCGTCGCGGACGGGCCCGGTCAGCCGGGGCGGTACGAGCAGAGCGTCCCGGTCTGGATCGTCGCGCGCAGTTCGGCGCCGATGGCCGCGTCGGCGTCGGCCACGTGCTTCAGCGCCCGCCGGATCGCCTTCCCGACGGCGATGCGGGCCCGCTCCTCGCTGTCGGTGAAGCGCCGCGTCCGCCCGCCGAGGCCCGACGCGGACGCGAGCTCGGCGATCAGCCAGTCGCGCTCGGCGCCGACGGCCTCGGCGCGCTCGAACCGGCCCGCCGCCTCGTGCTCCTCGATCTCGGCCTCCAGCTCCGCGAGCCGCCGCTTGTACCGGCGCTTGGCCTCCTCGTCCAGCACCGGCTGGACGGACGCGGCGTCGCCCGGGGCGGCCGCCGGGCCCGTCGCCAGGCTGATCGCCGGTATCTCCCGCCCGGGATTGCCGATCAGGACGGCCAGGTGCCGCATGCCGACGCTGTCCCCGACCAGCGCGGCGCGGTGGCCGAGCGCCAGCGACCACCGCCTGCCCTGCCGCTCGCACACGATCCCCCGCGACCGGGGACGGCCCGCGCCCGCCACCGGCCCGGACGCGCCGGCCGGAACCGGCATCCCGAGCCGCGCCGCCTCTTCCGCCGCCGCCTCCAGCGCCGCCCGCGCCGCCTCGCTCCGCGGCCCGTCCCGCAGCGCGAGCGCCTCGGCCAGCCGCGTCCGGGACACGACCACGGCCGGCCAGTGCCACAGCGCGAGGTTGGCCTCGACCGCCTGGACCAGATGCTCCACGGCGGTGTCCGCGTCGCCGGTCGTCAGCGCGGCCACGCCCAGCGAGTGGTGCACCGAGCCGAGGCACGTGCCGCCGAGGCCCAGCGTCACCGGCAGGTCCGCGAACGGGGCCAGCAGCTCGTACGCCTGCGCCGCGGCCTCGGCGTCCCCGAGGAGGTTCGCGGCCTCCGCCACCCCGTACATCGCGAACAGCCACGAGCAGGAGCGCGGCGCCCCGTCCTGCACCCGGCCGCGCAGCCGCGCCAGCGACCCCTCCGCCAGCCGCCGGTCGCCGGAATGGGCGGCGGCGACCGCGAGGCCCGCGTAGCAGGCGTTGTCCAGCGGGCTGAGGTCCGGCGACGCGACCAGCTCCGTCAGCGCCGGAAGGCACTCGGCGATGCGGCCCTGGTACCACCGGATCGTTCCGATCTGCGCCGCGTAGAAGCCCGCCGCGGCGGCGTCGCCCGTCTTCTCCCCGCGCGCCAGGCACGCGCCGGCCAGCTCCTCGGCCTCCGCGAACCGGCCCTCCCTGATGGCCAGCATGACGTCGAGCGAGTCGAGGACGATCCCGACGGCGAGGTGGTCCCGCCGCCCGAGCGAGTCGCGCAGTTCCCGCACGCCGCGCTCGGCCTGCGGGTCGCCGCCGTCGAACAGGTCGACGGCGTGCCAGAGCAGCCCCATCAGCAGATCGGAGCGGCGCCCCGTCCTGGACGCCTCGCCGATCAGCTCCCGGGCGAGCCCGAGCCGCAGCGCCCCGTGCTCGGGGCCGAGGAGGCAGTGGTGGGCGAGGCTCAGCGCCTCGGCCAGCGGCACCGGGTCCCCGGCCTGCCGGGCCTCCGCCACCAGCGCCAGGATCGCGGCGTGCCCGCCGGTCGCGTAGTCGTCCTCGGCGGCCAGCCTGATCCGCAGCCGGAGCGCCAGCGGCGACCCCGGGTCGAGCAGCGCCAGCGCGGCGCGCTGCCGGGTGCGGACCATCTCCGCGGCGGCCGCCAGCCGGTGCTCGTGCAGCCACAGCCCGCCGAGCCCGAGCGCCGCCCGGGCCATCCCCGCGGCGTCGCCGTGGCGCTCCGCCTCGCGGTAGGCCGCGTCGAACCAGATCCGGCCCGTGCGCAGGTCCCCCTCGTCCAGCAGAGCGCGCTCCCCGGCCACCAGCGACGCCTCGGCGTCGTCGCGCGCGGCCGGAGCCGCCTCCAGTCCCCGTGTGATCGTCACAGACTCGTCCACCCCCTGTTCGCCACCACTTCCGTGCCGCGCGGAAGCCGGCTCCTCGGTCGTGCGGGGGTTCTCGGACCGATGCCGTGCGCATGCATTCCCAACACGCCGGGGAGGCGGCCCCGGTTCGATGGATGACCCTTCAACCACTGGCCGCACCTGGCCGCGGCTCGCCACCCGGCCCGCCGGGGTGACGAACACCACGCACCGGGACGGGCCCCGGCGGGATGATCCCGTCACCGGTGACGGGAAGCTGGGGGAGCACCGTGCGCCCCCGCGCAGGTGGCGGCCGTTGGAGGTTGGCGGGAACCGTGACCGGACTGGAGTACCAGCGCGCGGGCCTCGGCGTGCCCGACGACGCCCGCCCGCCATGACCGGCATCCTCCTGGTGGACAACTACGACTCGTTCACCTACAACCTCTGCCACCAGCTCGCGCGGGTCTCCGGCATCGACCCCCTCGTCGTGCGCAATGACGCCCTGTCCATGGACGGCGTGCGGGCCCTCGCCCCGGAGGCGATCGTGCTGTCGCCGGGGCCGGGCCATCCCGCCGTCCCCCGCGATGTGGGCGTGTGCGCGGAGATCCTCGCGGAGTCGGACGTGCCCGTCCTGGGCGTGTGCCTCGGGCATCAGGCGCTCGTCCACGCGGCCGGCGGGGAGATCGGGCGGATCGACCCGGTGCACGGCCGGGCGAGCGAGATCATGCACTGCGGCGGCGATCTGTTCGCGGGCGTGCCGCAGGGGTTCCAGGCGGTCCGCTACAACTCGCTGGGGGCGGTCGGGCGGCTCCCCGACGCGCTGGAACTGACCGCCTGGACGGCCGACGGCGTCCCCATGGCCGTGCGCCATCGGAAGCGCCCGGCCTGGGGCGTGCAGTTCCACCCCGAGTCGATCCGCACGGCGCACGGGGACCGGCTCATCGCCAACTTCCTGGAGCTGGCCGGGGTCGGCCGCCCCCCTCGGACGCGGTCCCGCGGGCGACGGCGCGCGGCCGTCCGGACGCCCCGCGCCCGGGTGCACCACCGCGTCCTGGCCGATGCCCCCGCCGCGGAGGACGTCTTCACCGCCCTCTACGGCGACGCGGCGACCGCGTTCTGGCTCGACAGCAGCCAGGTCGAGCCGGGGCGGGCGCGGTACAGCTTCATCGGCGCGGCACGCGAGGGCGCGACCTCTCTGTCCTACGACGCCGGACAACGCCGTGTGACGCTGCGCCGCGGACGCGCGGTCGAAGTGAGGCAGGCCGGCGTGTTCGACGTGCTCGCGGAGGAACTCGGACGCCTGGAGACGTCCGCGCCCGGCCTCGACCTGCCCTTCGTGGGCGGATTCGTCGGCTATTTCGGCTACGAGGTCAAGGCCGACCTCGGCAGCCCCGGCGCGCACCGGTCCGCGCTGCCGGACGCGCAGTGGCTCCTCGCCGACCGGATGCTCGCCTTCGACCACGAGAAGGGCGTCGCCTACGCCGTCGCGCTCGCCCACGACTCCGACGACGACGCGTGCCGCGCCTGGCTGGACGCCGTCGAGCGGGACGTCCGCCGGATCGCCCCCGCGCCGCCGCCCGCCCCGCCGGAGGAGCCGCTCCCCGATCCGCTCGTGCTCCGCCTCGACCGCACGCCGGACGAGTACCTCCGCGACATCGGCGCCTGCCTGGACGCGATCCGCGCGGGGCAGAGCTACGAGCTGTGCCTGACGGCCCAGGCGAGCACCGCGCCCGTCTCGCGGCCCCTGGACCTGTACCGCGTGCTGCGCCGCGTCAGCCCGGCCCCGTACGCGGCCTACCTGCGCTGGGGCGACACCGCGGTGCTGTGCTCCTCGCCCGAGCGCTTCCTCCGGCTGGACGCCGACCGCGTCGTCACGTCCAAGCCGATCAAGGGCACCGCCCCGCGCGAACCCGGCGCCGCCGCCGACGAGGCCGCCCGCGAGCTGCTGCGCGGCAGCGTCAAGGACCGCTCCGAGAACCTGATGATCGTCGATCTGCTGCGCAACGACCTCGGGCGCGTCTGCGCGACCGGCACGGTGGAGGTGCCGGTGCTCATGGACGTCGAGTCGTACGCGACCGTCCACCAGCTCGTGAGCACCGTGTGCGGGCGCCTCGCCGACGGGCTCGGCGCGGTCGACGGCCTGCGCGCGGCGTTCCCGGGCGGATCGATGACCGGGGCGCCCAAGCCGCGCAGCATGGAGATCCTCGACGGCCTCGAACGCGGCGCCCGCGGCGTCTACTCGGGGTCGCTCGGCTACCTGTCCGCCGACGGCCGCGCCGATCTCAACATCGTGATCCGCACCGCCGTGACGACCCCCGACCGGACGACCGTCGGCATCGGCGGGGCGATCGTCGCGCTCTCCGACCCCCGCGCCGAGCTGGACGAGATCGTCCTGAAGGCGCAGGGCATCGTCCGCGCGCTGCTGGCCTGGCAGGGACGGCCCTACGCGGAGACCGCGTTCGCCGTCGAAGGCCCAGAGCTGAGAACCCACGTCTGACCGCCGCGCGGAGTCAGCGCACGGCGGTGCCGGCGATCTGGGTGCGGACGGGAACGAAGCTCGACCGGAAGTCGAACCCGGTGATGTCCACGGAGCGGAACCCGGCCGCGCGGATGTACGCGGCGGTGTCCCGGTCGGTGCGGCAGCCCTCGAACGTCCACCGCCACGGCCGGCGGACCAGCCGCTGGGCCCGCCGCACGCCGCCCGGCGGGGCGGCGACGTGCTCGATGAACGCGAACCGTCCGCCGGGCCGCAGGATCCGGTGGACCTCCCGGAGCACCTGGGCCGGGTCGTCGACCGTGCAGAGGACCCAGGTGCAGAGCACGGTGTCCACGCTGGCGTCGTCCAGGTCGATCGCCTCGCCCGGCACCGGACGGACGGTCAGGTCGATGCCGAGACCGGCGGCCGTCCGTTCGAGCCGCCGATGGAAGTACGGATTGGGCTCGATGGCGTGGACGGTCGTCCCCGGCGGCAGGTAGCGCAGGTTCGGGCCGTTGCCGGCGCCGATCTCGGCGACCACGCCGCCCGCCGGCGTCAGGATCCGCCGCTTGTGGCCCGCGAGCCGCTGGTCGATGTAGCCGGACATGGCCGCGAAGAACGCCGAGTTCAGGCGTCCGCGGACGGGGTGCGTGGGCAGGGTGCCGGCGTCGGGCATGGGCCACTCCTCGTGATCGGTGCGCACGGCAAGGATCCGGTGGAGCGGGCCGTCCCGTCAGGCGGGAGAACACCCCAGGCACTACCTCAACGGGCGTGCCGAACCCACCAGGCGGCGATCTGTGCCCGGGACCGGACGTCGAGCCGCTGGCGGATGCGTTCGAGATGGCCCTCGGCGGAGCGTTCCTCGATGCCCAGGGCGCGGGCGATCTGGCGGTTGCTCAACCCGTCCGCGACCAGGGCCGCCACCTCAAGCTGCCGGGGAGTGAGGACGGCGTCGGGCTCCGTCCCGTCCAGATGCTCCAGGATCGCCTGGATCATCCGGGTGGTGTCCCCGGCCCAGGGGAGGTGGCTGCGCCCGGGCAGCCTCACCAGCCGCGCCCCGGGGATCCGCGCCGCCAGGTCCCGCCCGAGCCGGTACGGGATCGCCCGGTCGCCGTCGCGATGCAGGACGAGCGCCGGCGCGGCCAGCCGGTCGAGCCCGTCCTCCACACGCGCCTCGTAGCACTGCTCCAGCAGCTCGCACGCGAACTCCGCGGTGGCCGTCGCACGCTGGAGCCTGACGAAATGCGTCCGCACGTCGGGATCGGCGTCGGCCATGAAGATGTCGGCCAGCACGTCCGACCCCAGTCCCCAGTGCGCGCGCACCAGGTCGAGCAGCGCCGCCCGGACCTGCGGCGAGCCGATCTGGCGGCCGTCGGCGTAGCCGCCGTAGACGACCAGGCGCCCGACGCGCTCAGGATGCCGCACGGCGAACGCCAGCGACGCCACCGCGGCCGCCGAGACGCCCAGCAGATCGACGCGCCGCTCCTCCAGCTGATCGACGACCGTCCGCAGCACCCGCACGTCCACGTCCACCGTCTGGCGGGACGGCCACGGATCGGACAGCCCGCACCCGGGCTTGTCGTACAGCACCACCGTCCGGCGTGCGGCCAGGGCGAGGAAGAACGCGCGCACCGCCGGGTCCTGCCACAGCAGCTCCAGGTGGCTGATCCAGGCGGGAGGCATGACCAGCGGCGGCCCCTGGCCGACCGTGGCGTACGCGATCCGCACCCCGTCCCCGGCAGTGCAGAACCGGACCTCGAACCGCGGACGCCGCATGGGATCATGCTCCCCCGCGAGCGCGCGGGCCACGGTCCCGTGTCCGGACGCGGCCATGGGCGGACCGGCACCGCCGTCATCGGCTCGGGCCGGGTCTTGACTAGGCTGTCCCCGGTCCGGCGGGGGAGGTGGTGGCTTGGTGCGGGACGTCGACATCGCCCGCTGGCGGTTGCGCAGCCAGCACCTGGTCCGGCCCCACGCCGGGTCGGCGCGTGAGGTGGTGGGCTCGCTGCTGGCCGTCCAGGCGGAGAATCCCGGTCAGACGGCGTGGGCGGTCGCCTCGCGCACAGCGGACCCCGGCCAGGCCGACCTGGCGGCGCTCCTCGACGGCGGCGCCGTCCTGCGCACGCACGTGCTGCGCCCGACGTGGCACTTCGTCCGGGCCGAGGACATCGGCTGGCTGCTCGACCTGACCGGCCCCCGCGTCCGGCGGGTCACCGGCAAGCAGCTGCGCGAGGCGCACGGCCTCGACGACCGGTCCATCGACCGGGCCGTCGCCGCCGTCACCGACGCACTGGCCGGCGGGAGGTGGCTCACCCGTGCGCGCGTGGCCGAGGAACTGAGCGGGCGCGGTGTCCAGGCCGCCGGGCACGCGCTCATGATCCTGCTCGCCCACGCCGAGCTGGACGGGCTGATCTGCAGCGGGCCCGCCGCCGGCGGCGAGCACACCTACGCGCTGATGACCGAGCGCGTACCCGCGCCGCGACGGCTCGACCGGACCGAGGCCCTGGCCGAGCTCGCGCTGCGCTACTTCACCGGGCACGGCCCGGCGACCGAGCGCGACCTGGCCTACTGGGCGACGCTCACCCTCACCGACGTGCGGACCGGCCTGGACCAGGTCCGTGACCGGCTCGACTCCTTCCAGCACGACGGACGCACCTTCTGGCACGCCCCCGGCGAGGCTCCCGGCGGACCGCAGGACCCCGCGGGCCATCTCCTCCAGATCCTCGACGAGACCTACCGCGGCTACCAGGACTCCCGCTGGGTGCTGGACGCCGCCGGCGACGTGCCGCGCACCCGGGAGACCGCGCTCGGCATGGCCCTGGTCGACGCGCAGCTCCTGGCCGCCGCGCGGCGCACCGTCGGCCGCGACCAGGTGCGCTTCGACCTGCGCCCCTACCGCCCCCTGACCCGTCCAGAGGTCGAGGCCCTCGACCAGGCCGCCCGGCGGTACGGCGAGTACCTGGGACTCAAGGCCGAGCTCGCCCTTCCTTGACCGGCACGAGCGAGCGGTTGGCACGCTAGCCGCGTACCCGGTTCAGGCGTCCCGGGGCGGGACGATCTCGATGACGACGTTGCCGATCTTCTGGCCGGTCTCCACGTACCGGTGGGCGTCGGCGATCCGGTCGAGGGGGTACCGCCGGTCGATCACCGGCCGGAAGCGCCCGGACTCGATGAGGTCCGCGAGGCGCCGCACCACGTCCTGCCCGTTCATCGGGAACGGGAACCTCACCTTCCGGCGGCCGGGCAACCGCGTCACGAGCGGCAGGAACACGTTCTGCCCCCAGGGGCCGAGCTCGGAGGACAGGTACGTCCCGCCGGGCCTCAGCAGCCGCCGGCAGCGTCCGAAGGTGCTCCTGCCGACCGTGTCGAACACCACGTCGTAGGTCCGCGCGTCCTGGGTGAAGTCCTGAGCGGTGTAGTCGATGACCCGGTCCGCGCCCAGCCCGCGCACGAGATCCAGCTGCGCCGCGGCGCACACGGCGGTCACCGTGGCGCCGGCGTCCTTCAGCAACTGGACGGCCGCCGAGCCGATGGCGCCCGTCGCGCCGTTGACGAGGACGTCCTGCTCTGCCTCGATCCGGCCCCCCTTGAGGAAGGCGAGCGCGTAGTGCGAACCCTCGGTCCCGGGTGCGGCCTCGGCGAAGGACACGTTCGCGGGCATCGCCGCGACCATGCCGCTCGCGCGGACCGCGACGTACTCGGCGTGCGCGCCGAACGGCCCCTCGTTGTACCCGAACACGCGGTCGCCCGGTGCGAAGGACGTGACGCTGTCGCCGACCTCTTCGACCACCCCCGCGAACTCCGTCCCGAGGATCTGGCGCCTCGGACGGGTCAGGCCGCTGACCGCCCGTATGAAGAAGGGCCTGGCCTCGCGGTAGGCGCAGTCCGTCCGGTTGACCGTCGTCGCATGCACCCTGACCAGGATGTCGCCCGCACGGACCGCGGGCCGGTCGACCTCGGCGATCCGGATGACCTCAGGCCCGCCGTAGCTGCTGTGGACGGCCGCCTTCATGACCGTGCCGGCGGCGACGGCCGCGAGACGAGCGGATCACCGGTGACGCCGATGCTGGTGATCGCGTCACGCTCCATGGCACCGGAGCCTAAACGGGGCACGGCCTCTCTGAGAAGCATGCCCGGTGACCGGCTGCGGCGGTGAGTGGTATTTCACGCCTACCCGCCCGTCCGGCGGCACGTCCCGCCCGCCGTCGCTACTTGAAGGCCGTCGAGAGCTGGTCGACGGTCTCGGCGCGCTTCCAGCCGGCCGGCAGCGCGGCGGCCTCGACGCCGACGCCGAACATCCGGGCGTCGCTCCGGCCCTGGAGCCACAGGCCGTCGGTGTACGGCGCGTACAGGCGGGCGCTCGCCGGGATGCCCGCCGGCCGCACGACGGTCTCGTCGGGCGACGGGCGCCAGCCAGTGATGTCGTCGAGGACCGCCACCACTTCGGCCTGCGGGTTGAGGGCGGCGAGCTTCGCCGCCGGGGTGGTGCCGTCGGTGTAGACGGACACGTAGACCTTGCCGCCCGACACCCCGCGCGCGTCACCGTCCAGCACCTTGCGGACGTTCACGACGAAGGTGACGTAGCTGTCGTCGGTCGGGGTCGAGCCGGTGGTGAGCCGGATCCCGTCCTCCACCTTCGCCAGCGTGCCCTCGACGATCAGGTCGGCCTTCTTCCTGGCGTCCGCCGGGGACGTGAGCGGCGTGTAGTCGACGTGGACGTTCTGGCCGGCCAGCTCGGCCAGCGCACGCACCGAACCCGAATCGCCCTTGCCGCTCGCCGCGGCGGGCCTGCCGCCGGAGTCGCCGCCGGAGCAGGCGCTCGCCGTGAGCGCCAGGCCGATCGCGGCGGCGGACATGACGACGATGTTCGTCTTCATCTTGGTGTCTCCCGCTCGGCTCAGTAGCTCGCGTTGATGTGGCTGCGGTCGTGGGCGGTGTAGCTGCGCCAGACGATCGAGCGGCTCGGGACCTCGCCGGAGATCATGGCGCACTTGTGCGAGCCACTGGCGTGGTGGTCGAAACCGATGGTGTGCCCGATCTCGTGGACGGCCGTCTTGCGGTAGTCGTACCAGTCGTCGGTTCCCTTGGCCAGTTCGGGAAAGTCCATCCAGATGGCGGCGCTGTCGCATTTCGGGCCGATGAGCCGCACGCACTTCGTCCGGCCGCGCACGCCCGCCTCCAGATTCTTGGTCCGCCAGACCACGTCGGTCTTGATGGTGCAGCTCTCCGACTTGGCGGACATGTCGGTGGTGTTGGCCAGGCGGTTCATGCCCCAGACCGCGGAGGTCCTGCGCGCGGACGTCCAGCCGCCGCCGGTGATGCAGTACGTGTGCGTAGCGTTGTCGGCCAGCCGGAGCTCGGGGAACGGAGTCGCCTGCGCCTGGGTCTGCACGGTCACGAGGGCACCGGTCGCGACGGCCGATACCGCGAGGATCCGGAGCGCGCCGTTCACGCCCAGGAAGCGGCGCACCGGGCGGCTGCCCGCTTGGGGGTCACCTGTCATTTCCATAGGTGAGGAGCCAAGTCCTTTGGCGGACATGGCGAAAGAAGCCAGGGCACCATTCGGAATTAGCCCCGGAGAACCATGCGCGAGAAGCCCGCCTGTGCTTTAGGACGTGACGGAGCTGAAAGGCGGCTCGGCGTCCTCGCCGGCACCCGCGACCGCGACCTGCCAGCGGGGCTCCTTGGCGTCGTCGAGGTGAAGCCACACATAGACGAGCGGGAAGGGCTTGCCTTCGCGGTCCAGGGGCGGGGTGGCGGCAGCGGCGGCGAGGCGCTGAGCGAGGACGCCGGCGTGGCCCGGGGAGAACCGCGGCCCGTCGCCCGCCTGCACCACCGTGGTGGCCCGATCGCCCTGCCAGACGGTGAGCTGGTCACCGGTCACGCCGATGCTGGTAATGGTGTCCGTACGGATGAGGTGGACGTCCTCGGTCACCAGCCAGACCACGGGACTCGTCAACGCTTCGGGCTCCATGCCAACGGAGCTTAGGGGCAGTACGGGCCATTTGATAGAGCCCGTCCGAATTTCGTCGATCAAGGACGCTGAGGCGCCCCGGACCGGGCCCCTGGCCGCGTCAGCGACGTGCGGTGTTCTCATGGACCGGTGGGGTCGGGGCCGCCGGGCCCGGCGACTCGGTGCTCCTGATCAGCCACAGGCCCGTGAACACCGCCGTGGCCAGGGTGATGGCACCGGCCACGACGAAGGCGCTGGTGAGCCCGTCCTCGAAGGAGGCGCCACCGGACTCCCGGGTGCGGACGACGGCGCCGAGCACCGCCACGCCGAGCACCGCGCCGATCTGCCGGGTGGTGCTGCTGACGCCCGAGGCCAGGCCGCCCTCCTGCGGGCTGACCGACTGGATGGCGGCGCCGGTCAGCGGGGACATGGTCAGGGCGAACCCGACACCGACGACGGCCAGCCGCCACCACACGTTGGTGTAGCCGGTGCCGGCGTGCACGAAGCCGAGGGCCAGCAGTCCCAGCCCGGCGAGCGCCAGGCCGAGGGTGACCATGATCCGGAAGCCGTACCGGGCGGCGAACCGGCCCGCGAACGGGCTGACGAGGACCATGGCGAGGGTGGCGGGCAGCGTCTCCACCCCGGCTCGCAGGATCGAGCTGCCCTGGACGTAGACGAAGAACTGGGAGAAGAAGAACGACGAGCCCATGAGCGCGAAGCCGACCACGGTCATCGCCGTGTTGGAGACCGTGAACAGCCGTTGCCGGAAGAGCCGCAGCGGCAGCATCGGCGCCGGAACGCGTCCTTCGACGACGACGAAGACGGCGAGGATCACCACCCCGATGGCGAAGCTGCTCAGGATCACGGGCGAGGTCCAGCCGCGGGAGCCGCCCTCGATGAGCCCGTAGGTGAGCGCCCCCACGCCCAGGACGGACAGGACCGTCCCCGGGACGTCGATCGCCGGCGCGTCCGGGTTGCGGGACTCGCTCAGCGTGCGCAGGCCGGCGACCAGCAGGACCGCGCCGACGGGCACGTTGACGAGGAAGATGGCGGGCCAGCCGAAGGCCTCCACCAGAACGCCGCCGGCCAGCGGCCCGGCGGCCAGGCCGATCCCGCTGAACCCCGCCCACAGCCCGATCGCCCTGACCCTCTCCTGCGGGACCGGATACGCGGCGGCCAGCAGCGCCAGCGAGGCGGGGCTCAGCGCCGCCGCCCCGATTCCCTGGAGCACCCGTCCGGCGATCAGCCAGCCGAGCGAGGGCGCCGCCGAGCACAGCGCGGACGCGGCGGTGAACACCACGACGCCGGCCAGGAACAGCCTCCTGCGGCCGAAGCGGTCGGCGAAGACGCCGCCGGACAGCAGCAGCATGGCGACCAGCAGCACGTAGGCGTCGACGATCCACTGCAGCCCGGTCAGCCGGATGTGCAGCCGCTCCTGCATGTCGGGCAGCGCCGCGCCGACGATCGTGTTGTCGAGCAGCACCATGAACTGCCCCAGGCAGGTCACCGCGAGCAGCGCCGCCCGGTTCGGCCTGGGCACCGGCGGTGCAGACGTCATCGTTCCCCCTAAAGCAGTCAGCTACTGCGTTAGCAATGTAGACAGTGCCGCTCCTAAACGCAACTGCGGACTGCGCTAAGGTGGGGGCATGCAAGAGCGATCGCCGGTCCGGCGGCCCGGCGGACGCAGCGCCCGCGTCCGGGCGGCGGTGCACCAAGCCGTCACGGACCTGGTCGGCGAGCGCGGCTACGGCGAGTTCACGGTGGGGGACGTCGCGGCCCGCGCGGGCGTGGCCGACACCAGCGTCTACCGCCGGTGGGGCACGCTGGAGTCGCTGCTCACCGACGTGCTGCTCACGCGCCTGAACGCGCGGTCACCGATGCCCGACACCGGGACCCTGGCCGGTGACCTGCACGCCTACGCGGCCCAGGTGGCGCGCGAGATCACGGGACCGGACGGCCTGGCGGTGCTGCGCCTGACCGTCGCCCTGTCGAACAGGGGCGAGAAGGGTCTGCGCGCCCGTGACGAGTTCCTCGCCGAACGCGCCCGGTTCGTCCAGGGCATGCTCGACCGCGCCGCCGAACGCGGCGAGCGTCCACCCGACGCGCTGGAGGTCCTCGACCACATCATGGCCCCGATGTACATCCGCGTCCTGTTCAACGCGGGCCCGCTCACCCCGGACTACGTCGCCGGCCTGGTCGACCGCCTACTGACCCAAGCCTGACCTCCGCGCGATCACCCGGACGGCCGGGCCTTGGGCGCTGCGCGGACGTGCGCGCGTTCGCCCTGCCGTCCGATGAGGCTGAGGTACTCGACGGGACCGGCGCTGGTGGCACCGAACCAGTGGGGGGGTGCGAGTGTCGAACTCCGCGGCTTCGCCGGGCTTGAGGATGAGGTCGTGCTCGCCCAGGACGAGGCGCAGCGTGCCGTTGAGGACGTAGACCCAGTCGTATCCCTCATGGGTGCGCAGGTCGGGCTCGGCGTCGTCGTCCCCTGCCGGAAGGACGAACTTGTAGGCCTGGATGCCTCCGGGCCTGCGGGTCAGCGGCAGGATGGTCGACCCGTCGCCAGCGTGCTGGCGGAGATGCCCGTCTCCTCGGCGAGCGCGGCCAGGGTGATGTCGCGGCGCTGTCACAGCTGCTTCAGCACACCGGTCCGACGAGGAGTACTGGGAGCGGGTCGTCACCGCCGAGGAGGGCCACCGGACGCTCATCGGCCACCGGGACGCAACGGCCTCCCTCCACGACGTCGTCGTGCGAGCCACCCGCCGCCACTAGCCGCTCCATCCGCCACCAGCGCCGGGGCCCTGCTCCGGCGCCGATGCCCTCTGCCCGCTGGAAGGAGATCCCATGAGCACGAACCCGTCCGCACAGCCGGGCGGCACCGGCCCGACCATCGAGGACCCGCGCCGGCGCCGCGCGATTCTGATCGCGGTCTGCGCCGCCCTCATGGCCGTCATCGCCTCGGTGACCGGCCTGAACGTCGCCCAGCCGCAGCTCGCCGTCGAGTTCGGCGCCTCCCAGACCACCGTGCTGTGGATCATCAACGTCTACACGGTCGGCCTCGCCGCGCTGCTGCTCCCGCTCGGCGCGATCGGCGACCGGTGGGGCCGCAGGCCGGTGCTCCTCATCGGCCTCGCGGTCTTCGGAGCGGCCAGCGCGGCCGCCGGCCTGGCCACGTCCTCGGACGTCATGCTCGCCGCGCGCCTCCTCGGCGGCGCGGACGCGGCGATGATCATGCCGGTCACGCTCGCCGTCCCCAACGGGGGTGGACCGCTCCCGTGACGCTGCTGAGCCTCCTCGTCGGCGGCCGGGGCCGGGGTAGGGCACTCGCCGTAGACGAGTGCCCTGCCGGTCACGGAGGTGGTGGAGCAGGCGAACGGAGAGACCCGCTAAGCGTCGGTCGGTCGCGCGCGAGGGTCACGGGGTCTCGGCGGTGGCGGTCAGGACCGCGCGGCCGAGGAGGTGACCGCCGATGGTGAAGCCGAGATACGCGGGGGTGGCGTCGGCCGGGACGCCGATGGTCTCGGTGTCGAGGGCGTGCACCACGACGAAGTAGCGGTGCGGGCCGTGCCCCGCCGGCGGGGCCGCGCCGAGGTAACGCGCCACCCGTGCGTCGTTGGGCAGCTGGTAGGCGCCGTCGGGCAGGCCGGAGCCGGCGTCGTCGCCCGCGCCCTCGGGCAGCTCGGTGACGGTGGCGGGGATGTCGGCCACGGCCCAGTGCCAGAACCCGGATCCGGTCGGCGCGTCAGGGTCGTACACCGTGACGGCGTAGCTCTTCGTCCCCTCGGGGGCGCCGCTCCACGACAACTGCGGCGAGACGTCCTTGCCGCCCGGGACGCCTGCGGACATCTGCTCCGGGGGCCAGGGAGCGCCGTCGGTCAGCGTGGTGCTGGTGACGGTGAAGGAGGGCACCCGGGGAAGGCGGGCAAACGGGTCGTTCATGTCTGTTCCTCCATAGGAGTGCGAGGGGTGCCGGCCGATGGGCCGGCCTGCGCGGACGGCGTCATCGTCCACGTGTCATCGACCATAGCACAGATAATCGATTATTTGGCCGATGGTCTATCCTGGCGGCATGACGCAGACGGCCGAGCCCTCCACGAAGCAGATGCTCTCCGAGCGTGTTCACGCCCGGCTCCGGGAAGCGATCATGAGGGGTGAGCACGCCCCGGGCGAGGCGCTCAAGCCGCAGCAACTGGCCGGAGAGCACCAGGTCAGCCTGGCCGTCGTACGCGAGGCCCTGGTGCGGCTGGTCGGCGAGGGCATCGCGGTGCGGCTGCCCAACCGCGGCTTCGCCGTCCCCGACTTCTCCGACCGGCGGTGGGAGCAGATCGCGGAGGCCCGCCGCGCGATCGAGCCGGTCATGCTGCGCCTGGCGATCGAGCGCGGCGACCTCGACTGGGAGGCGCGGGTGCGCGCGGCCCACCACCGCCTGGCCCGCACACCGCCGTACGCGCCGGAGGAGGGCGAGTACTACACCAGCGCGTGGTCGGAGGCGCACCGCGTCTTCCACCGGACGCTGCTGGACGGGTGCGGCAACCCGGTGCTGCTGGACACGTTCGACCGGCTGTGGACGGCCGGCGAGCTGGCCCGCCGCTGGTCGGCGCAGCGCACCCCGGGCCGCGACGGCGTCGCGGAGCACCGCCGCCTGGAGGAGGCGGCGCTGGCCCGCGATGCCGACACCGCCACCGAGGTGCTGACCCGGCACCTGACGCTGACCGTCGCCGCCCTCACATCCGCACCCGAACAGGTCACGCCGCAGTCGTGAGCCCGGCGATTCCATTGAATGGATGGCCGGGAGCGCGCCGGCTTCGTGCGCTGCGAGGATGGGGGCGTGGCAAGGTCACCTAGCGGGGAGTCGCTGCTCACCAGGGTGGTGCGGATCCTGGACGCGTTCGGGCCGGACACGCCGGTGCTGACCGTGAGCGAGATCAGCCACCGCGCGGCGCTGCCCGCGGCGACGACGGCGCGGCTCGTGCGGGAGATGACTGGGCACGGCCTGCTTGCGCGGGACGAGCGGCGCCGCGTGCGGATCGGGACGCGCATGTGGGAGCTGGCCGAGCGGGCCTCCCCGGTGCTCGGTCTGCGCCAGGCCGCCTTGCAGTACATGGGGGACTTGCAGGCGGTAGTGGGTCATTCCACTCAGCTGGGGGTGCTGGACGGCGGCGAGGTGCTGTTCGTCGAGCGGCTGTCCGCGCCGGACGCGGTCGTCAACATCACGCGGATCGCCGGGCGGCTGCCGCTGCACGCCTCATCGGCGGGCCTGGTCCTGCTCGCGCACGGGTCCGCCGAGGTGCGGGAGCGGATCGCGCGGGGGCCGCTGCCCGCTCTGACTCCGCACACGATCGCGGACGAGCGGGCGCTGCGGGCGGAGCTGGCGGAGGTCCGGCGCCGCGGGTTCGCGTTCTGCCCGGGGCACATCCATCCCGACGCGACGGGGATCGCCGTGCCGGTGCGGCAGAACGGCGAGGTCGTCGCCGCGCTCGGCCTGGTCGTCCCCAACGACGACGCGGCCTGGCCGCTGCATCAGCCTCTGCTGTTGACGGGGCGGGCGCTCAGCCGCGCGCTGAGCGCCGCCCCGGTATTCAGCGGGTAAGGGTCGCGGTCAGAGGCAGGTTCCGTGAGGACGAGCCGACACTCACGGTGTAGGTGCCTTTCGGTGTCGTCCACGCGTCGGTGGCCGGGTTCCAGACCGAGAACGGGTGGCCGGGGTCCGCAGCCTTGATCGTGAGGTTGACGACCTGTGCCTGTCCGGGCTTCAGCTCTGCCCGGGCATAGGCGACCAGGCGCTTGCCGGGTTCGCCGGATTTGGGAGGCAGCGTGAGGTAGACCTGGGCCGTCTCCGTGCCGGCCCGCGCGCCGACATTGCTGAGCCGGAACCTGACCTGGACATCGCCCGTGCCCTTCGGGGTGACGCGCAGGCCCTCGTAGCGGTACCGCGTGTAGGACAGGCCGTATCCGAAGGGGTAGAGCGGCTCGATGCCCTGCGCGTCGTACCACTTGTAGCCGACCTTGAGGCCTTCGGTGTAGTCGACCTGGCGGATGGTGGTCTCGTCGCCTCCGGGCCGGGTCGTCGATCCGTCCGGGAAGGTGCCGGGATACTGGCGGGGAGTGCGGGTCGGGGTGTCGGCGAGCGACTTGGGGAAGGTCATCGGGAGTTTGCCGGACGGGTTGGCGTCTCCCCACAGCAGCCGGGCGATGGCGGTGCCCTGCTGGTCTCCGGCGTACCAGGTCTCCAGGACGGCCTTGACCTCGTCCTTCCAGGGCATGAGCACGGCGCTGCCGGTCTGGAGGACGACGACGGTGTTGGGGTTGGCCGCGGCGACGGCCGAGATCAGGGCGTCCCCGCCGGCGTCGAGGCGCAGGTCCGGACGGTCGGCGAACTCGCCTTCGGTGTAGTGGCCGAAGACGATGGCGACGTCCGCCGAGCGCGCGGCGGTCGCGGCGGCGGCGTGGTCCTTGCCGTTGTCGAAGGTCACGGTCCCGCCGTTCTGGGCGGCGCGCCGGGTGATGGCGTCCACGGCGGCGACGGGGCTCGGGCAGGAGACCGACGGCTGGCCGAAGAACAGCGATGCGCACACGGTGGAGGCGCTGATCCCGTCGGTCGGGGTGCTGGACGCCGTCGGGCCGATGACGGCGATCTTCTGCCGGTCGGGCTTGAGCGGCAGGATGTCGCCCTGGTTCTTGAGCAGCACCGAGCCCTGCGTGGCGACGTCCAAGGAGACGGCCTTGTGGGCGGCGGTGGAGACGTCGTCGGCGGGCGTGCTGGGGACGGGATGGTCGAACAGGCCCGCGCGGATGTAGGCGCGGACGACGCGGAAGGCGGCCTGGTCGATCTGCGCCTGGGTGATCTGGCCGGCGTTGAGGGCGGCGGTGAGCCGTTCCGGGGTGAAGTAGAGCGGCTTGTTGAGTTCCTGGTCGAGCCCGGCGTTCAGCGAGGGGGCGGTGGAGTGGACCGCCCAGAAGTCGGAGACGACGAACCCGTCGAAGCCGAGCGTTGTTTTCAGCACGTTGCGCAGCAGCGGGTTCTCGCAGGCGTAGACGCCGTTGATCTGGTTGTAGGAGCACATGACGCCTCCGGGACGGCCGTCGCCGATGGCGATCTCGAAGGGCAGGTCGTAGACCTGGCGGAGCGTGCGCTCGTCGATGTTGGAGGAGCTGAGCGTCCGGTCGAGTTCCTGTTCGTTGGCGACGTAGTGCTTGAGGACGGCGAGGGTCGGCTTGGCGGCGTTGCCCGTCTGGAGGCCGCGGATGCCCGCTCCGGCGAGGCGTCCGCTCAGGAGCGGGTCCTCGCCGAGGTACTCGGAGTTGCGGCCCGCCAGCGGTGTCCTGCCGCTCGCGATGCCGGGGGCGAGGACGACGGCCTTGCCCTTGTCGAACGCCTCCTCGGCCTGCGCCCTGCCCTTGACCTGGCTCAGCCGGTCGTTCCAGGTGGAGGCCAGGGAGATGGGGGCGGGGAAGGCGGTGACTCCGGTGGAGCCGCGGACGCCGTCCGGCCCGTCGGTGTAGGTGATGGACGGGGTGCAGGGAAGCTGCGCGGGGTAGCGGACGCCGTCGAAGGCGGTCTCGGTGGGACGGGTCGCCGACTGCTCGTCCAGCCAGCGCATCTTCTGTTCCGGCGAGCTCGCGTCGAGCAGGAGGCGGGCACGCTGGCCGGCCGTCTTGGTGGTGTCCATCCAGGGGCATTCGGCGGGGAACGCCGGGGCGGCCTGGGCCGCGGGTGCCGGAAGGCCGGTTGCGAGTGCGGTGATCGCGATCAGCGCTGTCAGGGGACGGAACAGCGTCCTTCTGACCGTGACCGGGGGGCGATGAGGCGGCATCCGTGCTCCTCGGGGTGGGGGCGGAACGGGATGAGAGTCGGCGCCTACTTCTGCTGGTAGGTCTCGTCCATCTCCTTGAGGACCTCGGCGGGGTCGGCCTTGCCGGCGAACAGGTTCTGCACGCCGGTGAAGTGGGCCTGCTGGACCTTGGGGTTGGGCCAGAGCTGGTCCATGAACGGGACGGTCTTGCCGGCCTTCTGGAAGTCGACCAGCGGCTGGAGGGCGGGTTCGGCCTTGTACTGGTCGTTGGGGAAGCTCGGCAGGTTGCCGGTGGCCTGGGCGTACAGGTTCATGGCCTTCGGAGTGGCCAGGAAGTCGATGAACTTCGACGCCAGATCGGGGTTCTTGGCCTTGGCGTTCATCGCGAAGGCGCCTCCGGCGGCGCCGGGCATCCGGGTCTCGGCCGCGTCGTCGGTGGCCGGGAGCGGGAACATCCCGAACTCGGTGCCCTGCTCGGCCTGCGACTTGAGCTGGTTGAGGGTGGACGTGACCTGGACGGCGGCGACGGCCTTGCCCTCGGCGAGCTGGGCGACGGACGTCTCGAAGGAGGTGCCGAGGGGGTCCTTGGAGAAGCAGCCGCGCTTGTCCATCTCCAGGTACTTGTCCATCGCGGTCTTCCAGCCGGACCCGGCGAAGGTGGCCGCGCCGGACTGCATCCTCTGGTCGAAGTCCTTGTCGGCGGCGTAGACGGTGGTGGGGACGAGGGCGTAGTCGACGAGCTGGGTGACCCAGTCGGTCTGGTTGCCGAGGGCGAAGGCGACCTTGCCCTTGGCCTTCGCCGCGTCGCACAGGGCGAGGGTCTCGGTCCAGGTCGTGGGGGTCTTGCCGCCGACCTCGTCCAGCGCCTTCTTGTTGTAGAGGGCGCCGATCCCGACGAAGGTCAGCGGGATGATGTAGGTCTTGCCGCCGACCTGGGTCACCGGCTTGATCCCGGCGGGGACCTGGGACGTCCAGCTCCGTCCGCTCAGGTCGGCGAGGTAGCCGGTGGGCGCGAGGACCTGGATCGCGCCGGGGTTGCCGTTGCCGGGCCAGGCGAAGAACACGTCCGGTGCCGTGCCCGAGGACAGCTGGGTGCGCAGCGTGCCCTGGTACTGGTCGGTGTCGGAGTACGAGGCGGTGATCTCGACGCCGGGGTTGTCCTGCTTGAACGCCTTGATGACGGCCTCGGTCCCGGCGCGGTCGGTGGCGACGGCGGCCACCCGCAGGGCCTTGCCGCCGCCGGACGAGGCGCCGGTGCCGCTGCTGCACGCCGCGGCGGTCAGGGTGACGGCCGCGGCGACGCCCGCCGCGGTGATGCGGTTGATCGTGGACATGGTGTTCCTCAAGGGGTGGGGGAGTCCTGGAGCAGGACCGTGGACGGGGAGGAGGGGGCGACGGGGGCGGGGGGGGGGGCGGTGAAGCGGTAGCGGCCGCTGCCGAGCCGCACGGTCAGCGCATGGCCGGTCCGCGCGACGACCTCGATGTCGTCGCGTCCGGACACCGGTTCGCCGCCTTCCCGGACGTCGCCGGGCGCGGCGGTCGGCAGCACGAGAGCGGCCCGGGCGCCCGGCGGGACGACGGCGTCCACGCGTAGCCCGCCCGGGTCCAGCGACCAGCCGCACTCGACGGTGCCGCGCGCGGTCTCCTGCCGGGCGTGCGCGGAGGTGAGCCGGCCGCCGACGGTGGGCTTGAGCAGCAGGTCGCGGTAGGCGACGGAGTCGGGATGCTGGCCGATGCCGGCGACGCCGCCGTACAGCCACTCGCCGACCGAGCCGAGGCTGTAGTGGTTGAAGGAGTTCATGGCGGGCGACTGGAAGCCGCCCTCCTCGGTCCAGCCGTCCCAGCGCTCCCAGATCGTGGTGGCGCCGTGCCGGATGGAGTAGCACCAGGACGGATAGGTGTCCTGGTGCAGCAGGGCGTAGGCCAGGTCGGGGCGGCCGTGCTCGGCGAGGACGGGGCACAGCAGCGACACGCCGACGAAGCCGGTGGTCAGGTGCCGGTCGTGCGCCTCGATGTCGGCGGCGAGGCGCGCCACGGCGGCGGGCACCGTCCGCGGCGGGAGGAGGCCGAAGGCGAGGGCGAGCAGGTAGCCGGTCTGCGTGCCGCCGGCGACGCTTCCGTCGTCCACGTCCACGAACGCGTCGATGAACGCGTCCCGGACGGCCGCGTGCAGCGCCTCGTAGCGGGCGGCATCCGCGCCCTCGCCCAGCACGGCCGCGGTCCTGGCGACCAGCTCGGCGCTGCGGGCGAAGTAGGCGGTGGCCAGGAGGTCGCGCGGCGTCTCGGCGTTGACCTGGAGCCAGTCGCCGTAGTGGTTGCCGGTGCGGCGCCGCCAGACCAGGTCGGGGTTGTGGCGGTGGACGTGGTCGACCCACGCCTTCATCGCGGGGTAGGAACGCTCCAGGACGCGCCGGTCGCCGTAGACCCGGTACAGCGTCCACGGGATGATGACGCCGCCGTCGCCCCACGCGGGCGCGCCCTCGCGGAGCATGCACAGCTCGGGCACCACGTCGCCGAACGCGCCGTCGGGATGCTGGGCGTCCACGACATCGCGCATCCAGCGGGCGAAGAACGCCGAGACGTCGGCGTTCCGGCAGGCCGTGGGAAGGAACACCTGGGCGTCGGCGAGCCATCCGAGCCGCTCGTCGCGCTGGGGGCAGTCGGTCGGGATCGACACGAAGTTGCCGCGCTGGCCCCAGCGGATGTTGTCGTGCAGCTTGTTGACGGTCTCGTCGGAGCAGGTGAACTCGCCGGTCCACGGGGTGTCGCTGTGCAGGACGCGCCCGGTGACGTCGTCCGGCCGGAGATCGCCCGGATAACCGGCCACCTCGACGTAGCGGAACCCGTGGAAGGTGAAACGCGGCTCGAACACCTCGACCGGGCGCCCTGCCGCGACGTAGAAGTCGGTGGCCTCGGCCGTGCGCAGATTGTCCAGGTAGAGCTCGCCGTCGCCGGTGAGCATCTCGGCGTGCCGGAGCCGGATCCGCTGCCCGGCTCGCGCGCCGCGGACGGTCAGGCTCACGCGTCCGACCATGTTCTGACCGAGGTCGACGATGAACCGGCCATCTGGACGGCGCCGCACCGCCTGGGCGGGAAGGTCCTCCAGCACGCGCACCGACCGGTCGGGAGCGGCCTCCAGGACGGCGGTGTCGGTGCCGGCAACCACGACGGGGGACCATGCGCTGTCGTCGTAGCCGGGTTCGTCCCAGCCGGGAAGGTCGTCGCGTGCGTCGACGAACTCGCCCATGAGCAGGTCGGCGTAGCGGATCGGGCCGGGGTGCTCGCGCCAGGACCCGTCGGACGCCACCCAGCGGCGCGACCCGTCGGCGAAGTCCAGCAGGAGCTGGACGATCACTTGCGGCGCGTCCCCGTAGTGCAGGGCCGCGCGCCGCGAGTCGAAGCCGACGAAGCCGCTCCACCACCCGTCCGCCAGCACCGCGCCGACGGTGTTGGCGCCCTCGCGCAGCAGGTCGCCGACGTCGTAGGTCTGGTAGAGGACGCGGTGCCGGTACTCCGTCCAGCCCGGGGCCAGCTCGGCGTCGCCCACGCGGCGGCCGTTGATCCGCAGCTCGTACAGGCCGCGCGCGCTGACGTAGGCGCGGGCCCGCACCAGCGGAGACGCCACGGTGAAGTCGCGCCGCAGGTGGGCGCAGGGCAGCAGGTGGCGGGTCCGCTCGGTGCGGTCCTCGTCCTGCGGCGGGTCCTGGGCCGGTGCCGACTCCGGGTCCCGGGCGATCCACGCGGCCTTCCAGTCGCCGGGGTGCAGCAGCCCGGTCTCGAACCAGGAGCCGGCGTGCGCGGTCTGCTCGCCCCGGGCGTCCCAGACGGCGACGCGCCAGTGGTACCGGGTCGAGGACTGCAACGGCGGCCCGTCGTAGGGGACGAGCAGGGCGTCCTCGCCGGCGCGGCGGCCGGTGTCCCAGAGGAGGCGGCCGGTGTCGAGGTCGTCCTCGGTGAGCGCGACGGTGATCCGGTAGGCGGTCTGCGCGTCCCCGCGGACGCCGGAGCGCAGCTTCCACGACAGCCGCGGAGCCGGCTCGTCCAGGCCGAGGGGCTCGTCGAGCATCTCGCAGGTCAGACCGTACGGGACCAGGTGCTCTTCGGACACGGTCATCCCTTCAGCCCCCCGGCGAAGCCCTTGATGATGTGCCGCTGCATCGCGAAGTAGACGGCCAGGATCGGCAGCATCGCCAGCACCAGCCCGGCGAACACCAGGTTCCACTGCGACACGTACTGGCCGAGGAATCCGAAGATGGCGACCGGGATGGTCTGCTGGTCGCCGCCGCTGAGATAGAGGAAAGGAGTCAAGAAGTCGTTCCAGATGAAGATGGCGTTGAGGATGACGACGGTTCCGGTGATGGGCCGGAGCAGCGGGAAGACGACCCGCCAGAAGGCCTGCATCGGCCCGGCGCCGTCGATGAGCGCGGCCTCTTCGTAGCCGCGTGGAAGGGCGCGCAGGAAACCGGTGTAGAGAAAGGTCGCGAACGGCACCTGCAAGCCGCTGTAGAACAGAACCAGCGACCAGAGGCTGCCGAGCAGATGCAGATCGCGAATGGTCTGGTACAGCGGTAGCAGCGCGAGCTGGAAGGGCAGCAGCAGGCCGAGCATGAACAGCAGGAACAGCCAGCGCGACCAGCGGGCGGTGACCCGCGCCAGCGGGTAGGCGGCCATCGCCGACACCACCACGATCAGCGCCACGCTGACCGCCGTCACGATCACGCTGTTGACGACGGCGCCCGCCAGGCCCGCCTCCCGCCAGGCGTCGGCGTAGTTGCGCAGCGTCGGGGACGTCGTCGGCGCGATCACCGAGCCGCCGTCGCGCGGATCGCGCAGGGACAGGTTGACCAGGACGTACAGCGGGAACGCCATGGCGGCGGTGACCGCGATCAGCAGGATCTCCCGCAGCAGCGTCCGGACGGTGTAGCGGTTGTTCACCGGGCGGCCCTCTCCTGCCGGCGCAGCAGCGCGTACTGCCCGCTGGACAGCACCGCCACGAAGACCGCGAGCACGATCGCCAGCGCGACGCTGTACCCGTACTCGTTGAACTGGAAGGCGTTCTTGTACATCAGCGTGGAAAGGGTCTCGGTGGAATCGCCGGGCCCGCCCGCGGTCATCACCCACACCTGGTCGAACAGCTTCAGCCCGCCGATGACCGACAGCATCAGGTTGATGGTCATCGCGGGCGCCAGCAGCGGCAGCACGATGCGCCGGAAACGCTGCCAGGCCCCGGCGCCGTCCACCGCCGCGGCCTCCTGCACGTCGGCGGGAATCCCCTGGAGCCCGGCCAGGAAAATGACCATCGAATAGCCGGCGAACTGCCAGACGATGACGCCGATGACGCTGCCCAGCGCCAGATCCGGCTCGCCCAGCCAGTTCTGCCGCCACGAACCGAGGCCGACCGACCCCAGCAGGCCGTTGACCGCCCCTTCCGGAGCCAGCATGTACTTCCACAGCGCCGCCGTGACGACCGGCGTCATGACCGCCGGCGCGAACAGCAGCACGCGCAGCACGAACCGGCTCCTCACCAGGCTGTTCACGCCCAGCGCCAGCGCCAGCCCCAGCGCGTTCTGGACGACCGTGACGGCCACCGCGATGATCAGCGTCTGGCGGAGCGCGCCCCGCGCCGCCGGGTCGGACCACAACTCCCGGAAGTTGGCCAGGCCCACGAAGTGCTTGGCGGGGTTCAGGCCGTCCCAGTCGGTGAAGGCGAATGTGGCGCCCTGCGCGCTGGGCACCAGCACCACGAACACGTACAGGGCCAGCGCCGGGAACGCGAACCAGACGGGGACGCGCCTGTGGCGATGCGCCTTCACGCGTGCGGTCACCTCCTCGGCATGCGGACCGGACATCGGGTACCTCCCAACGCCGTGCGGCGCGGCGCGCACCGCACATGGCGATCTCGTTTCGACCAGGTGAACGGCGTCACCGGCTAGTGAGGGATCGTGCGCCCGCCGCCGGGGCCGCTGATAGCCCGAAAAGGACCTGCACTAGCACGAAATTCACTTCAGTCGGACGGGCTAGGGTGCTCGCCATGGACGAACCCCCCGTCGGAACCGCCAAGGGGCTGCTCTACTTCACCGAGGGCTCCCTGGCCTACGCCGGTCACTACATACACGAGCAGCACCACCCCGTGCACACGCACAGCTTCGTGGAGATCGCGGTCGTCACCGGCGGCGAAGGCGTCCACCGCTCGCTGGACGGCCGCAAGCAATTGCAGGTGGGGGACGTCATCCTGCTGCGCCCGGGGGTCTGGCACGGCTACGAGGACTGCCGGGGGCTCGACCTCTACAACTGCTGCTTCAGCACCGAGCTGCTCCAGCGGGAACTGGCCTGGACCCGCGAGGACCCGCTGCTCGGCTACCTCCTATGGACCGGTCCCAACTCCATGCAGCGGCGGGGCATGCTGACCTCGCACCTGGATGCACAAGCGCTCAAAGCATCCATCGTTCACCTGGACGCGCTGGACCGGCTCAGCGACCACAGCATCGACCGGCACCGCGGCGACTTCATCGGGCGGCTGATGCTGTTCCTGAGCCACCTGGCCCGCGCCGTCGCCGCCCAGCGCGACGGCGACACCGGCACCGGCCCGACCCACCCGGCCGTGGCCCAGGCGATGCGGCTCCTGGAGGCCCGGCCCGCGCACCGGTGGACGCTCACCGAACTCGCCGAGGAGCTCCACCTCACCCCGCGCTACCTGGTGCGCATCTTCAAGACCACCACGGGCCTCCCGCCGATGGCCTACCTCGCCCAGCACCGGGTCGAGCGGGCCGCCGCGCTGCTCCTGCACACCGACCACTCGATCACCCAGATCGGCCAGGCCGTCGGCTGGCCCGACCAGAACCACTTCGCCCGCCGCTTCAGGGCCCACTACGGCCTGTCGGCCACCACCTACCGGCAGCGCTTCGCGCACCACAACGTCGACATGAGAATCGGCGCCGTGAGGGGCGTCACAAAGAAGCCGCTCATTGAATGAGAGTGCGCCTGGCCTTTTATCGGAGCCCGGACGATCCTCGGGACCCACCGAACGTCCGAGGGAGGGCCCATGGCGATCAACGCAATCGGCGGCCCCGGCCCCGGCCACGCCGCGCATCTGCGCGTCGAGGCGAAGACCGTGGTGGCCGCCGATGTCGTGGCGTTGACGCTGGCGCGTCCGGACGGCGGCCGCCTGCCGGACTGGACGCCGGGCGCGCACATCGACCTGGTCCTGCCGAACGGCCTGACCCGCCAGTACTCGCTGTGCGGCGACCGGTGGGACGCGCACACCTACCGGATCGGTGTGCTCCGGGAGCCGGACGGCCGCGGCGGATCGGCGTTCGTCCACGACGAACTGCGCGAAGGGGACCTGGTCGGGATCGGCGGACCCCGCAACAACTTCCGGCTCGCGCCCGCCGACCGCTACCTGTTCATCGCGGGCGGCATCGGGATCACACCGCTGCTGCCGATGATCGTCCAGGCGGACCTGCTGGGCATCGAGTGGCGCCTGCTGTACGGCGGCCGCACCCGCGCATCGATGGCCTTCCTGGACGAGCTCGAACCCCACGGCGACAAGGTCACCATCGCCCCCCAGGACGAGCACGGCCTGCTCGACCTCGCCGCCTGGCTGCCCGCCCCCTCGTCCGGCACCAAGGTCTACTGCTGCGGACCCGCCGGACTGCTGGACGCGGTGGAACGCCACTGCGCAGACTGGCCGCCCGGCCGCCTACGCACCGAACGGTTCGTCGCGTCCCGCGACAACGGAACGACCGACGCCTTCGAGGTGGAGCTGCGCCGCTCCGGCCGCACGCTGACGGTCCACCGGAACCAGTCACTCCTCCAAGCACTGGGCGAGGCCGGCGTGGCGGTGCTGTCGTCCTGCCGCCAGGGACTCTGCGGCACGTGCGAGACGACCGTCATCGAAGGGGTGCCCGACCACCGCGACGCACTCCTCGACGACGCCGAACGCGCGGCGGGGGACTGCATGCTCGTGTGCGTCTCCCGCGCTCACAGCCGCCGCCTCGTCCTGGACCTGTGACCGTGAGAAGCCTCCCCATGACCGTCACCTCCGCGGATCCGTTCGCCGCTGAGGTGCTCCGCGACCCACTCCCACTCCAGGCCGAGCTCCGCGACGCCGGACCGGTCGTCTACCTGAGCCGCTATGACGTCTACGCGCTGGCCCGTTACGAACAGGTGCACGCCGCGCTGACCGACTGGCAGTCGTTCCAGTCCGGAGCCGGTGTGGGACTGGCCAACTTCCGCCACGAGAAGCCATGGCGGCCACCGAGCCTGCTGCTGGAGGCCGACCCGCCCCGGCACGACGCGCCCCGCGCCGTCCTGACCAAGATCCTCGGCCCGCGCGCCCTGCGCCGCCTGCGCGACCCCTGGGCCGCCGCAGCCGACGACCTGGTCGACCGCGTCCTCACGAACACAGAGTTCGACGCGGTCACCGCGCTCTCGCAAGCCTTCCCGCTACGGGTCTTCCCCGATGCCGTCGGGCTGGAAAAGGAGGGCCGCCACCACCTGCTGCCGTACGGCGACCACGCCTTCAACGCCTTCGGCCCGCACAACGACCTGGTCGCCAAGGGCGAACCCCGGCTGGCCGAGGTCGCCGGCTGGGTCAACGCCCAATGCGCCCGCGAAAGGCTCACCCCCGATGGGTTCGGCGCGCAGATCTGGGCCGCCGCCGACCGCGGCGACATCACCCACGAGCAGGCCCCGCTGATCGTCCGGTCGCTGCTGACGGCCGGGGTCGACACCACCGTGCACGCCCTCGGCGCCGTCCTCTACGCGCTCGCCACCCACCCCGACCAGTGGAAACGCCTCCGCGACGACCCGAGCTTGGCGCGGGTGGCGTTCGACGAGGCGGTGCGCTGGGAATCGCCCGTCCAGACCTTCTTCCGCACCGCCACCGGCGACATCGACATCGCCGGGACGACCATCCCCGACGGCAAGAAGATCCTCATGTTCCTGGGCGCCGCCAACCGCGACCCGCGCCGCTGGCACGACCCCGACGCGTTCGACCTGTCCCGCGACCCGTCCGCGCATGTCGGCTTCGGGATGGGCCTGCACCAGTGCGTCGGCCAGCACGTCGCCCGCCTGGAGGCCGAATCCCTCCTGACCGCCCTGGCCCGCCGCGTCGAGCACCTGGAGCTGGCCGGGACCCCGATCCGACACCTGAACAACACCCTGCGAGCCTGGCAGTCGCTCCCCGTACGCGTCCGCACGTGACCGAGAAGGAACCAGTAGATTCCGGGCCGTGGAGCATCATTCGTCGAGCCCGGGACGGGCTCAGCAGGTCGGCACCGCGGGTGTCATCGGAGCGCTGGGCGGGGCCGCGCTGGCGGCGCGTCGCGGCGGCAGGGCGGCGGTCCTAGGCGCGGTCGCCGGGGCCGTCGGGCTGGGAGCCGTCGACGCGGTCGCCCGCGCACGGCAGCGTCCCAACGAGATCCCCGCGCTGTGGGCGCGCATCGCGAGCGGCGCCATGATCGCCGCCCCGCTCGGATGGGCGGCCGAACGGCTCACCGGGGCCGGGCCCCTCGCGGTCGGGACGGGCACCGGCGCGGCCGTCGGAGCCATGGGACTCCGGCCCCAGAAGGTCGCGCTCGGGCCCGCCGTGGGGGCGGCCATCGGCGGGGCTCTCCGCGGACGTTCGGGGGCGGTCGTCGCCGGCACGACCGTGCTGGCCTACCGCACCCTGGCCGCGCTCCTGTTCCGGGACGCACAAGTGACCCTGCTTGCCGAGCGGGTCCGGGCGGAGGACCTCCCGTTCGTCGTGCCTCGCGAGTCCACGACGCGGTACGTCGGCACCGGCTACGTCCGGGCCCTCGCCGAGACCCTCGGCGGCGACTACACCGAGGACGCCCGGGACGTCGGCATCGTCGCCTCACTCGACGAACTGCGCGGCCCCGACTTCGATCCGGCGGACGTGGACCCGCAGGTCCGCGAGTTCTACGAGCACACGACGCGGTTCACGCTCGACATCGTCCCCACGTGGCGGCCGTGGGTCCGGCCCGGCTACCTGCTCTACCGGACGCTCGTCGCCCGCCCCCTCGGCCAGGCCAGCGTCCCCCTGAACCAGCGCGAGGCGCAGCGCGGCGTACGGGGACGCATCGACACCATCACCACCAAGGACGGCGCGGAGACCATCCGCGGCTGGATCAGGTCCTTCGCCGACACCGACGAGCCGATCTACATCGGCATCTACACGACGTACCGGCGCGAGGGCCGCGGCTACGTGAGCGTCGGATTCCCCCTCCCGCAAGCCAGCTTCACCGCCACGCTCGCGCCGCGGGCCCGCCCCGGCGGAGGGCTCGTCCTGACCAGCCGAAGCGACGACGACCAGTCCGGCCACTACCTCACCTACATAGACCCGGAAACCCGCGACCTCACAGCCCTAGCCGTACACGGCTTCGCCGAACAACTAGACGTCTACACCCAAGACGGCGAACTACGCGCCGAACACGCCTTCGCAATCTTCGGCATCCCCTTCCTAGTACTCCACTACCGCATGCACAAAAAGCCCCACTAACCCAACCAACCCCCAGGAAGAAACCCCCAGAGAAGTCGCACACAACGCCATAACCGAACGCACCGCGTTAACGACCTGAAAGAGGCCGCCTACATCCCCCGCAGGAAGGGCGCCGCAGCTCCACCTGGGATCCGCCCCTGCCGGAGGTCGGGGCGGACTGCGGTTATCTCGCCAGATTCCGCGGTTCGACTGGCAGGGGACGGCAACCCGCGACCGTCGGATTAGGAAATTGCTCCGAGCGAACACGGCCCCGCCGGCGATGTGACCGGCGAGCGACAGGACACCGATCCCGTGGGGGAGCGCCCTGTCACGCAACGACCGGGAACGAGCAGTGCTGGCGAGGTCGCGCAGCGGCTCAGGTGGAGTGGTTGCCGAGGTCGTTGAGGGTGGCGACGACGGTGGCCCAGGACAGGTTGACGGTGTCGTCGTCGGGTGGGTCGCCGAGCCGCAGTTCGGCTGCGGGGTGCACCATGTTGCGGTACTCGCGCAGAGCCGTCGCCCAGCTCTTGACGTCATGTTGGATCCATCCGCATCGATGCGCGACATCGATCAGATCTGTGAGGCGCCAGTTCGTAATGGGACGCACCCTGCCATCCTTGTCCCGGGGCGCGGCCGGACAGCGGCAAGCCTCCTTGGCGTGCTTCTTCGTGAACTCCAGCAGGACGCCTTCCATGATGCTGCCCAGAAGGATCACGCTGGCCAGCATCGCGCCGTACTCTCGGCAGGTGCGCGCTTCGTCCAAGCGGGTGCGCAGCCGCCGGGCAAGCGGTGTGTCGCCGACGATGTCGCCGATCTCCGTCTTCAGGACCGGGGGAGCGGGCGCGGCCGGCGAGCGCAACGTCGGATCGCGCTCGACGACGGCGGGCCGGCCGTTCCGGTAGACGACCTGGAGTCCTTCGTAGGCCAGTACCTCGTTCAATTGGGCCGCCACCTGCGGCGCGTCGTCGCAATCCATGTGCTCAAGGGGGCTGGCGAGCCGGCAGATCACCTTTTCGATGGCGATGGTGTCGCCCCGGCGTTCACGTAGCAGGTCCAGAGTCCAGCCGAGGCGGCTCTCGCCGTCGTATTCCGGCACGCCCTCCCATTTGGCAGCCGTGAAGAACTTGGGAAGCTGCCAGTACTGGCGGTGATGAGGACCGTTCGTGTCACAGATCATCTCGCCTATGCGTGTCAGAGTGTTGTCGTCGAGTTCCTGCATGTGATCCTCAGTGCCTCCGGCGTGCGTCGGTGATGGCGGAGTCGATCGCGTCGACGATCCTCGAGCCGCGACGGTTGAAGCCCAGCACGGCCATGGTCTCGACGAGGACCTGCTCTCGTGTGCGAAGAAGACCGTCGCTCTCGATCCATCGCACCAGGCGGACGAGATCCCGGTGCGCGTACTCGGTGATCGGCAGGCCGCTCTGGACGGCGGGGCGGGGCAGCATCTTCGGGTGGGATGCCATGGCCGGAGTGGGCTCCTGCCTGCGCGCCTCGGTCGAGTGCGGTCCGGTTCGGGGTGGTGCGTCGGCCTCGGCGACCGCCCGGTCGTAGGCGGCTCGTGCTCGTGTCGTCTCGGTCACCGGATCGCGGAACCAGGCCGTCGACCAGATGCGGTGGAAGCGCCAGCCGAGTCTCTCCAACTGCTGCTGGCGGAGGCGGTCACGGTCTCGGGCGCCGGGCGCGCTGTGGTAGGAAGCGCCGTCGGCTTCGATGGCCAGCACCATGCGCCCGGGCTGTGCGGGATGCTTGGCGGCGAAGTCGATGCGGTATCCGGCCACGCCGTACTGCGGGATGACCGGGATGCCGGCAGCGATCAGCCGTTCGTGGACGTCCTGTTCGAATGGGTTGAGATCGGGTGCGTCGGGTGCGGTGTATCCGAGGCTCTGCCCGCGGGTCTCTGCGAATTCGAGGTAGCGGCACAACATCTTTCCGCCCTCGTTGTGCAGCCGGTCGGGATCGACGTCGTGCCGCGTGAAGGAACTGACGAGGGTGAGCCGGTGTTTGGCCCGGGTGATCGCGACGTTCACCCGCCGCTCGCCGCCGGGCCGCATGATCGGTCCCCACAGGTAGCGCATGCGTCCGTCGGCGTGCTTGCCATAGCCGAGAGTGAGGATGATGGCATCGCGCTCGTCGCCCTGAACGCGTTCGAGGTTCTTGACGAAGAACGCCTCGTCGCCGTTCTCGGCGAAGAACTCCTCGAGTTCGGGGTGCTCGGCGAGACGCTGCCTGAGCAGCGCGTCCACCCGCTGGGCGTGTCTTGAGCCGAGCGCTATCACACCGAGGGACTCCTGCGGCCGGGTACGCGCGTGTTCGAGCGCGAGATCGACGACTTCGTGGACCTCGGCGGTCACGGACTGATCCTGTCCGGCCCCCGGGGTTTGGGAGGCGTGAACGAAACGCAGGCAGTCTTCACCTTGGACGCCTGGGAACGTGGTCAGCGCGCCCTTGTAGAACCAGTGGTTGGAGAAAGCGATCAGCCGTTCATCGCGGCTGCGGTAGTGCCAGGTCAGCGGGCAGTTCAGCAGCAGCGGCTCAAGGGCGTTGAGGATGGATTCGAATCCTCTGGCGTACGAGACGATCCCGGCTGGTTGCTCTGCCTCGTCCTCATGGTCGTACCCGGAGACCTGGCTGAAGAAGTTGCTGGGAGGAAGTTGCCGGCCGTCTCCCGCAACGACCAGTCGGCGGCCCCGCATGATGGACGGGACCGCGTCCGCGGGAATCACCTGGCTGGCCTCGTCGAAGATCACGACGTCGAAGATCTGCTCACGCGGCAGTACCTGGCTGGCCATGAGCGGCGACATCGCCCAGCAGGGCTTGAGCGACAGCAGGACCTCGCCGGCCTGCTCGACGAGGGACTTGAGCGGCAGATGCCGCCGCTGCAGGGCGGCCTGCCGGCGGATGAGCCGGGCTTGCTGCGGTGCCCGGTCCATGCTTTCCCGAAGCCATTCCGCGGTGGCGCGCCGGACCCGTTCGCGGTTCGTGCGCTGGTGCTCGCGATCAGAGGCCGCGAAGTGCCGGGCCTCTTGGTCCAACGTGCCGCTCGTCCAGGAGGCCCATCGCCGGTCCTCGTTCTGGACATGATGCAGGACCGATGAGTACCAGACGAAGTCGAACGACCAGGCGGCGAGGTCGGCATCGGCGCGCCGGCCGGTGACTTCGGCGAGCAGCGGCTCCAAGCCGAGGCTGTGCAGGCTCGTCCGCAGTTCGTAGAGGGTCGGCAGGTGCCAGAGGACCGGCTGTTCGGCCGCCAATTGGTCGAGTAGGCGGGTGAGGTCGGAGAGCCGATAGTCGAACAGCGGATGCGTCGGCAGGAACCTCGACAGCTTGTTCAGAGCGGCCACCAGGGCATCCCTGGCCGTCCGAGCGGTGTCGAGGTCCTGGTAGGCGCGGATCGGCCCGTCCGTGAGCCGACGCCATTCATCGAGCTGCCGCTCCGCGGCCAGCAGGGCGGTGTGCAGATCGTGCCGTGACCCCGAAGGAGCGATGCGAAGTCGCCGGGCCCGTCGTCGCAGCGACCACCGTTCCCGCCACCCCAGTGCGCTACCGCGTTCCCAGCGAGTACGACGCGGCCCGGTCGCTGCGATCAGGTGGTCGAGCGGTGCCGTGTACACCTCGGGGAGGAGGTCGCGGCTGGTGGCCCGCACGGCGTCGAGCAGGTCCACCGCCTGGACCATCGCGGCAGTGGTCGCGCTCAGCCGAAAGCCGAACTCCCGGCTGACGAGCGCGAACTGGGTTGCAGCAGTGGGCAGGACGCGGGTCCGCAGCTCATTGATGAGCTCTTGGACCTCCTCCACCTGCTGGAAACTGGTGACAACGGCTCCGTACCAGGCGCTGCTCTCCTGGCGCATGGCGAAGCCGCCCAGATCGGCGTACTGACGCAGCTCGTCGCGTGCTCTTCTCGCCGCATCCTCGCCGAGACCGCGAAGGACACCCTCGGGGAACCGCAGATTCGAACGGGCCTCGGACGGTGCCCGGAGCAGGATTCCCTGTGCTTCGAAGGCGGTGACGCTCCAAGGCTGACGCACAGCATGGAGGGCGGCCTCATGGGCGATCAGTGCTGCCCGCTGCTCAGCCAGCCTGCGGTGTAGTGCGCCGACCTGCGGCGGCGGTGTCCGCCCCGCTCGCTCCAAGGTCGTCCCGAGTTCCGCGGCGATGCGGCGCCGATCCTGCGTCCCACCGTGGATGTCCAGCACCAGATCGGCGAGATCGACCCGGCGGAGCCGGTCCAGCACCGCGTCGATGGCGGCCCGCTTCTCCGCCACGAACAGCACCTTCTTGCGCTCGGCGACGAGCGTGGCGATGAGGTTCGCGATCGTTTGCGTCTTCCCAGTGCCGGGCGGACCGTGAACGACCACGTTGAGCCCGCGGCGTACCGCTTGGATCGCCCTGACCTGAGACGAGTCCGCATCGTCGACGGTGAACTCCTCAGCGGGCGGCAGCTGGTCCCCTGAGGGCAGGTCCTCGCCAGTACGCAACTGGCCGTCCAGGCGGTCCTGCGCCTGTGGATCGCCGGCGATGGCGGCGATGACGTCGTTGCCCGCCAGCAGTTCGGTGGCCCGCTCCAGGTCACGGACCATGGGAAGTTTGGCGTAGGTGAACGTGCCCAGCACTGCCCATTCGGTGATCCGGAAGCCGGGAACGGAGGAGGCGGTGATCTTCTTGAGCCGCTCGAACACCGGTGTCGGGTCGAACGTGTCTCCGTCGAGCAGCCCTAGTAGTCCGGCGTCGTCGGCCTGCACCGAGAAGTCGGTCGCGAGCTTGTGAAGTAGGACCTCGTTGAGTTCTACCTCCTCGTCGAGCACCAGCTCGAAGTCGTCCTGCCGTGCGCGGGTCGGCTTCAGCGTGAGCCCGCGGAGCAGCACTGGAGCGGCGGGCACGCGGTCCGGCTCTGACCAGCTCGCGATGCCGATCGCCATGTAGGCCGCCGCGATGCCGCGCTCCTCGCTCAGCTCGCGGGCCTTGCGGTACAGGGCCCGGACACGCTTGACCGCGTCGTCCTCGTCCGGGAACAGGCGCGACAGCCGGACGGGTTTGGCGGCGAGGAGTCTCTGTACGGCTTCGGGGTCTCCCTCACCAACATTGATCGTTCCAGCGCCACTGCTCTTGTAGTAGAGCAGCGTGTTCTGGCCGCTGAGGTCGGTCAGATCGGCTTTCCACCCGCGCACACAGTCGGCCAGGAGCTGTTCACGTCCGTCCACCGGCGGGGCGTTCATAGGAGAGCCATGATCGTCAGGACGAGCTGGATGGTCATGACCATGCTCACTACCGCGATGAGGTAGACCATCAGGCGTTGGTGGGGTTCGAGAACGGCTTGTTCTGTCATCCCCATGCCAGGTGTCTCGCTGTCCGCCGTCCCGCGGTATCGTGCGGACTTGATCGGCAGCAACTCCAAGAGAGCTCTGTTCTTCATTCTTCTGTGCACGGTCAGAGAGCACGCGTAGAGCCTGCCGTTGGCATGATTCCTACACGGTTCGCCGTGGTTCGTCTGTACGCCGCAATTCGTCGGGCAGTAGCAGAGTTCGTAGACGATCCAGGCTAGCACTGGAATGATCCACAACTGCCAGATCTGTGCGAACAGCGCGATCGCAGTCAACACCGCCATCCCGGCCCACCAGGCATTCCTCGTCTGATCCCGTGTCCTCCGCCGAGCCATGCGCACCTCCTGCGGAAGCAAGGTAAGCCGGAAGTGAAGCGAGCGTGAAGGAGCCTGGCCGTAAGTGGCTGATGCCCCTCGGGTCGCCCAAATACCCGCTGAGGCGGTATGGACAACTGTGAAAAGAGAGAAAGATCGGTCGCCGGATTCGGATGATGTCCTGGATGATTTCGATCCTCCGGCGATCCGAGTGAGGGACTGGAGAGGAATGCACAGATCGAGTCTGGAGCGCCTGAAGCGTCGCCCGGTCATGCTCGCCGGTCACCGGGCCGCTTGTTCAGCCGATGTGGATGGACTGGGCCAGTGCGCGACCGAAACAGGAACACCCGCGCCGAGAACGCAGTCGGCATGGGGACGGTGGGCAGGCCGCGGCGCCAGCAGGCGGCATGCAGTCGTGGGTCGCGAGCGATGCCGTCGAGGCGCAGGAGGATGGCTCGCCCACCTTGATGACCCGGCCACGACCGTGCGGTCGTTGGTGGCGCAGCATCCGCTCGGAGTGACGGTTGACGCAGGTGGACGATCTCGGCCAGGGCGAACTCTGATGCCGTGAGGGAGGTATCCCGGCCACCGTGAGGCGAGCGCAGCCCATACTGGTTCTCGGCGTCTTCGATCCCACTCCGATGATCAGGTGTCGTGACGTCGATGACCGATAGGTCAGCGGAGGTGCCACCTACGAATTCTCTGCTCCCGGACGTGGGGGAGGGGTGGTGTCCTACACGTTGTTGGCCTATACCGGTCCCATCGCGGCGAAAGTCGGCTCACCGTGGGCGTCGGCCGGTTGCGCCTGCGACCCTAGGCTCGGAGCGGACGGTCTTGGATGTGGAGGACGCTGTGGCAGTAGCGTGGGTGGTTCGAGCGGGAAAGTATGGAGAGCGTGATGAATGGGCTCTAGCGCAGGGCTGGTCTGGCGGCGGATGGCGCGAGGTTCCAGACCTGACCGGCTGTACCACTCGCGAGCAATTGGCGAAAGTGGTCGCGGCAGCATTTCCCACCGCGTCTGATGGTCGGCTCAACAACTTCATCGGCCAGTTGTGGGCGCTGCGCAGCCGTATCGAAGTGGGTGACCTGCTCATCATGCCGCTCAAGACGACTAGACAGATCGCGCTCGGACGTGTGACCGGCGGTTACATCTACCGCGGTGACGATCCGGACTTGGACAAGCGCCATGTGGTAAAGGTCGATTGGCAGCGTACGGACCTTCCGCGCACAGCCGTCAAGCAGGACCTGTTGTTCAGTTTGGGGAGTGCGTTGACCATCTTCGCGCCGAGCAAGAACAATGCGGTGATACGCCTTGAAAAGCTCTTGACGACCGGTGTCGATCCTGGCAATGCTGCTCTTATCGGCCCGTCGACGGGCGCCGCCAATGTAGCGGAGCCCGGAAAGATCACCGACGTCGATGAGCCAGAGCTGGCGGCTGATATCGAACAGGCGGCTCTCGACCAGATCACTGCGCGCGTAGCCGAGGAGTTCGCCGGTCACGGGCTGGCCACCCTTGTGTCGGCGGTGCTGACGGCGGAGGGCTTCTACTGCGACCAGTCGCCCCCCGGACCGGACGGCGGCATCGACATCACCGCTGGCCGGGGACCTCTCGGCTTGGACAGCCCGCGACTGCTGGCGCAGGTCAAGTCCGGAGGTCAGATCGGGGCCCCGGTAGTCACGCAACTGCACGGCGTCATGAGTACTCACGGTGCTGAACAAGGGCTCTTGGTGGCTTGGGATGGACTGACCAAGCCGGCCCGCGACGCCTTGAAGAATCAGGCACTGCGTGTACGCGTGTGGCAAGCAGCCGATGTCGTCAACGCGGTATTGCGTACCTATGACCGGCTCCCGGAAGACATCCGCACGCGGCTCCCGCTGCGCCGAGTCTGGATGCTCAGCGACGGCAATTCCTAGTGATCACAGGGTCGCATCTCCATGAGCGGTCTTCATCTTCAGTGAGTGGCTATAAGCCATAGTATTGTCGCGAGTCGGTCGCTCGGCGAGTGAGATAAGAAGCCCCAAGCCAGGGGTGATGGTCTTAATCCACGGCTGTCATGACCAAAGGCCTCTATCGCGCCGCTGTCGCGTTGCCCCGCCAATCGCTGAACTCTCTAGATGGTATCCCACGCCTGCGCCGTGGGGTGATCGGGTCGCAGTGGCGGCTACTCGGCCAGGGGCATCGAGCCCGACTCTTGCTGGTCCGCTCCGGACGAAGGCGAGGTCTTCACCGAGTTCGGCGCGTCAGTCGGGTATCGGCGAGCGCGGTTCGGCGGTACGTAGAAGATGCGATCCGACTGACGAAGGCGCCATCACCTATGACGCTAGGAAGTCTCCTCGGCCTCCGATCCCTGTTCCCATGCCGGACGGTCCTGGCGCCCGGTGCCATCGCCCGTTAGAGGAGTGGCCATGTTGAAGGTTGCTGAAGACGTGCAAGTGGCGGACGTCGAATACAGAGGCGGCGACATCGTCAGTTCGACTGCCTTTTGTAAGCAGTCGTGCGGAGGAAGAGTCGAAGTGATCAAAAATGTCGGATTCTTCAGGGAACTTAGTCATGGTGATCCTGACGGGCCTTCCCTCATGGCGTGCGTGTCGAAAGGGGATGTGAAGAAGCGAAACCTGCTTGCCTCGTATCTGGAGCATGGCGCAGTACTGGCGGTGACCGGTCGAGATGTCTACGATGTGTTGGCGGACGACAAGACCGTGTCAGGTCGATTGGCGCTGATGACGGACGGCACATGGCTCTGGCCGGCGGATCTTTCATATTATGTGCGCGTCTATAATGTCCAGCTCCCTCTCGAATTTACGGAACATGCTGAGAGCTTGGATTGGAGGTCTCCGAGCGTTTCTTCTGGAACCCTTCTATCGATTGAGGAGCAGCTTTCGTCTGGCGAGTAGTAACGCGGAACATGCGGTCGAGTCCGTGGACTCGGCGATGCGACGGGTTGGTGCTGTCATCGCTCTTCATGACTCTGGGTGAAGTTGGCGGGACGTGGTCGTCTCCTCGCTTGCTGCACAGGGCCAGGGCCGTTCGCGGCCCGAGGGAGGGGAGGCCGAGGATGCCGCCGCTGTACTGCTGGACGCCGCCCCCCGCAAGTCTCGTCCAGACGTCACGAGGGCGAGCGTTATGAGTCTGGCGCTGGGGGGTCGATCCTGGTGACCGCTTGACGGTGACCATCGGATCTTCGTCTGCGCCGAGTCCGCTCCTGCTGAGGGCAGGGGTGGAGTGCGGTCTCTTCGCAGGATTCGCGGTCCGGGTGGCAGGGGCGGCAACGCTGGCAAGGCCGACCGTCTGGGGAGTTCCGCGCTGTGGTGCTCGGACGTGGGGAGGGTGACAGCGGGGTGCGGCCGTCATCGGATGGCCGGTGTCCGGGGCCGTCCTGCGGCAGGGTCCTGTGACATCCGAGCGAACACGGACCATAGGCCTAGCGGGTAGGCCGCTGAGGCAAAACTGCTGGTCAGGGTGGCGCGCCCGGCAGGATTCGAACCCGCGACCGTCGGATTAGAAGTCCGATGCTCTGTCCAGCTGAGCTACGGGCGCTCGGCGGCCCGGCGGGGCGCCGGGACACAGTGTATGGGTGTGCGTCCTCCGGCTCCACATCTATAACGGCCGTAACGGGCGGCAGTGGTGTCCAGGGGGTCATATCTTGGGGTGCTGTGGCGGTGGACATGGAGATGCCGCTCTCCGGCGGGGACGTCACGGAGGGCGTCGTGAGGGTCGGGGACACGGTGCGGAGGCCGTTGCGGGCGCACAGTCCGGCGGTGCACGAGTTGCTGAGGCATTTGGAGAGGGTCGGGTTCGAGGCGCCGCGGGTGCTCGGGGTGGACGAGCGGGGGCGGGAGATCCTGAGCTGGGTGCCCGGGGAGGCGGCGCACCGGCCGCTGCCGGCCTATGCGGTGAGTGACGAGGCGCTCAGGGGTGTCGGGGAGCTGCTGCGGCGGTATCACGAGGCCGTCGCGTCGTACGAGGCGCCGACCGATGCGCCGTGGGATCGGGAGGCGTCCAACCTGGACGGGGCGCCGGAGATCATCGGGCACTGCGATGTGACGCCGGAGAATGTGATCTTCAGGGACGGGTGGCCTGCGGCGTTCATTGATTTTGATCTTGCTCGGCCTACGACGCGGTTGTACGACGTGGTGACGGCGCTGCGGCACTGGGGGCCGATCGCGGATCCGTGTGATCGCGATGCCCTGCTGTACCGGGCGGACGTGGGGCGCAGGCTCCGGGTGTTCTGTGACGCGTACGGGTTGGATCGTGACAAGCGGCGTGAGGTGCTGCCCGCGGCGCGGGTGAGGTTCGAGCGGTCGTATCGGGCGATGCGGGCGCGGGCGCAGTGGGGCGGCGGGTGGGCCCGGATCTGGCAGGGTGGGGCCGGGCCGCGGATCCTGCGGGCTCAGGACTGGCTGGAGCGGAACTGGGATGAGCTGGATGCGCGTCTCGCCTGAGGGGTTGCTGCTCGGGGTCGTGCTGGACGGGCTGCTGGGTGATCCGCGCAGGGGGCATCCCGTGGCCGGGTTCGGACGGGCCGCCAACTGGGTTGAGGGCAAGGTCTATGGGGATTCGCGTGGGCGGGGTGTGCTTTTCGTAGGTGTGGTTGTGGGGGCTGTCGGGGTTGTTGGGGTTGTTGTGGAGCGGGTTGCTGAGGGGCGTGTTTTGCGGGCTGTGAGTACGGCGGTCGTTACGTGGGCTGTGCTCGGTGGTACCTCGCTGGGACGTGAGGGTCTGCTCATGGCTCGGGCGTTGGAGGCGGAGGAGATGGAGGCGGCGCGGGGGCGGTTGTCTCATTTGTGTGCGCGGGATCCCAAGGGGCTGGGGAGTGCCGAGTTGGCGCGGGCCACTGTGGAGTCGGTCGCGGAGAATACGTCCGATGCTGCTGTGGCTCCTTTGCTGTGGGGGGCGGTGGCCGGGATTCCGGGGTTGATGGTGTACCGGGCCGTCAATACGTTGGATGCCATGGTGGGGTACCGGAATTCGCGGTATGAGCGATTCGGGTGGGCGGCGGCACGGCTCGATGATGGGGCGAACTGGGTGCCTGCGAGGGTGACCGGGGTGCTGACGGCTCTGGTGGGTGGGGCTGATGCTTGGCGGGTGTTGAGGAGGGACGGGGGGAACCATCCGAGTCCCAATGCGGGACGGTGTGAGGCCGCGTTCGCCGGGGCCTTGGGGGTCAGGTTGGGCGGGACGAATTCGTATGGCGGGGAGGTCGAGCGGCGTCCGGGGATGGGGGACGGGCGGGCTCCCGAGGTGCGGGACATCCGGAGGGCCGTGGCGTTGTCGAAGAGGGTGGCGTTCGCGGCGGCGGGAGTGGCGGTGGCGGTCGCGTGGTGGCGGCGATGAGCGGGGCGCTGCTGGTCGCGGGGACGACGTCGGACGCGGGCAAGAGCGTGGTGGCGGCGGGGTTGTGCCGGTGGCTGGCGAGGCGGGGCGTGCGGGTGGCGCCGTTCAAGGCGCAGAACATGTCGCTCAATTCGATGGTGACCGAGGACGGCGCGGAGATCGGGCGGGCGCAGTACATGCAGGCCCAGGCGGCGGGGGTGGTGCCGCGGGCCGTGATGAACCCGGTGCTGCTGAAGCCGGGCAGTGATCGGCGCAGCCAGGTGGTGGTGCTCGGACGGCCCGTGGCGGAGGTCGACGCGCTGGAGTACGGCGCGCACAAGGAGCGGCTGCGGGAGGTCGTGCAAAGAAGTTTGCGGGAATTGCGCGATGAGTTCGATGTTGTGATCTGCGAGGGGGCCGGTAGTCCCGCGGAGATCAATCTCCGGGCCGGTGACATCGTCAACATGGGGCTTGCGCGGGCGGCCGATATTCCGGTGGTGGTGGTCGGCGATATTGATCGGGGTGGGGTTTTCGCCTCTCTGTTCGGGACGGTCGCGCTTCTCGAACCGGAGGATCAGGCGCTGATCGCCGGGTTCGTCATCAACAAGTTCCGCGGGGCGAAGGAGTTGCTGGAGCCCGGTTTGGAGCAGTTGAGGGCGCTGACCGGGCGGCCGACTCTGGGGGTGCTGCCCTGGAAGCTCGGTCTCTATCTGGACAGTGAGGACACGCTGGCTCTCGATGCGCCGCGTCCTGACGCGAAGGCGGCGTTCGGGAGGGAGACGTTGCGGGTGGCGGTGGTGCGGTTCCCGCGCATTTCCAATTTCACCGATCTGGACGCGCTGGCGTGCGAGCCGGGCGTGGTCGTCCGGTATGCGGCGAGTGCGGGGGATCTGGCGGAGGCCGACCTCGTGGTGCTGCCGGGGACGCGGGCGACCGTGAGCGATCTGGCGTGGCTGCGGGAGCGGGGGATGGACGAGGAGATCCTGCGGCGGGCGGCGGAGGGGCGGCCCGTGCTCGGGATCTGCGGCGGTCACCAGATCCTCGCGCGGGAGATCGTCGATGAGGTGGAGTCGCGGCAGGGGCGGGTGAAGGGGCTCGGGCTGCTGCCGATCACGGTCGAGTTCGAGGTGGGCAAGACGCTCGGGCGCCCATGGGGCCGTGCGTACGGGCATGACGTCCACGCCTACGAGATCCACCACGGGATCGTGAGCGTGGAGGGCGGGGAGCCGTTCCTGGACGGGTGCCGCGAGGGCGCCGTCTGGGGGACGACCTGGCACGGGGCCTTCGAGAACGACGGGTTCCGGCGCGCCTTCCTCCAGGACGTGGCGCGGGTGGCGGGGCGCGACTTCGTGCCCGCGCCGGACGTGTCCTTCGCAGAGCTCCGGGAGGCGACGCTGGACGCGCTCGGCGATCTCGTCGAGGAGCATCTCGACACGGACGCCGTGTGGCGGCTGATCGAGGGCGGGGCGCCGGAGGGGCTCGCGGTGGTGCCCCCGGCGGGGCCGTCCGCTATTTGACGAGGCCCTCCTTGCGCATCCAGTCGCGGGCGACGAAGGCGGGGTCCTCGCCTTCGACGTCGACCTTGCTGTTGAGGCCGCGGATCACGTCCGTGGTGAGCCTCGGGCTGATCTTGGCGAAGAGCGCGGTGAGTTCGGGGTGCGCCCGCAGGACGGACTCCCGGACGGTGATCGCGGGGTTGTAGATCGGGAAGAAGTGCCGGCTGTCGTCGAGGGGGTGCAGGTCGAGCGCCTGGATGCGGCCGTCGGTGGTGGTGACCTCGCCGAACAGGCACCGGTTGTCCTTGATCGCCTGGTAGATGACGCCCTCGGACATCTGCCGGACGTTCCCCGCGGGCACCGAGGAGCCGTAGGCGAGCCCGTACGCCTGGAGCATGCCGCGGAACCCGTCGTTGCGGGCGAAGAACTCGGGCGCGACGCAGAACGTCCGCTGCCCGGCGGGGACCTTGGCCATGTCGGCGAGGTCGCGGATGCCGTACCGCTTCTGCGCGGCGGACGTCACGGCCATCGCGTAGGTGTTGTTGAACGGCGCGTAGGGGGCGAGCCAGGCGATGTGGTTCCTCTTCAGGTCCATGTCGCGGACGGCGTCGAACTGCTTCTGCGGGTCGGCGATCGGGTCCTCCTGGCCCAGGTAGGTGATCCACCCGGTGCCGGTGTACTCCCAGCCGAGGTCGTTGTCGCCGCTGGTGATGGACTTGCGGAACGTGACGCTGCCCTGCGCGTTGGTGTGGTCGACGGCGTCCGCGCCGGCGGCCTTCAGCGCCAGCACGGCGATCTTGCCGAGGATGAGCTGCTCGGTGAACTCCTTGGACGAGACGCGGATCCGCGCGTCCTTCAGCCCGGGGACCGGCTGGATGCCGGCGGGCTCGACGCTCGGGATGAACGCCGAGGCGGGTTTCAGGCCGCAGGCGCCGAGGGCGAGCAGGACGGGGCAGAGCAGCGCGGCGGCGAGGCGGCGGAGCGGCATCACAGCCCCTTCGGCGCGAGGAGGCGGGTCGCCATCCCGCCGAGCCAGTCGATCAGCAGGGCGAGCAGGGCGATGAGGACGCAGCCGGTCAGCAGGACGGGGTTGCGCTGCGTGCTGACGCCCGTGGTGATCAGGTCGCCGAGCCCGCCGCCGCTGATGAAGGAGGCGATGCTCGCGGTGCCGACCATCAGGACGAGCGTGGTGCGGATCCCGGCGAGGATGACCGGCGTGGCGAGCGGCAGCTCGACGCGGGCGAGGACCATCGCGGGGGACATCCCGATGCCGCGGCCCGCGTCGATGAGCGTCGGGTCGACCTGCTGGAGGCCGACCATGGTGTTGCGCAGGGCGGGCAGGACGCCGTAGGCGACGAGCGCGACGACGGTCGTCCAGAAGCCGATGCCGAAGATGACCGCGAGCAGCACGACCACGCCGATCGCGGGCGCGGACTGGCCGATGTTGGCGACGGCGAGCACGAACGGGGTGGCGGGACGGGCCCACACGCGGCTCAGCAGGATGCCGAGCGGGATCGCGATCGCGAGGACGACGACCGTGGACACGACGGTCAGCTCGATGTGCTCCCAGGTCTTCTGCCAGACGTAGTCGGGTTTGAGGCTGCGCTCCTCGATGCTGTCGAGGTCGGAGTTCTCGACGTACAGCATCCACGCGGCGCCGATGAGGAGCACGGCGAGCGGTTCGAGGAAGGCGCGCCAGGAGCGGCCGGTGGGGGCGTGCAGGGCGACCGTCGGCGGGATCACCGCGTCCTCGGCGCCCGGCGCGGCGGGGTCGATCCCGGCGGCCGTGCCCCGCGGCGGCGCGCTCATGTCGCGTCCGCTCCGCGCCGCCGGGCGCGCGTGCGTTCCTTCATGTCCCTGATCGCGTTCTGGAGGGTGGCGAGGGTGACGGTGCCGCGGTAGACGCCGCGCGGCCCGACGACCGGGACGGTCTCGTGGTCGATCTGGATGAGGCTTTCGAGGGCCTGCTGGAGCGTGTTGCGGGCGCGGATGGGCGTGGCGGTCGGCATGCCGCGGGTGCCGATCGGCCCGGTGACGCCGTCGAGGTCCTCGGGGTGGATCCAGCGGACGGGGCGGCGCCGCTCGTCCAGGACGATCGCGAACGCCGTCGAGCCGGCGGCGATGCGGTCCCGGACGGCGGCGGCGTCGTCCTCGGGACGGGCCTCGGGGACCTGCTGGAGCGGCACGTCCGCGACCCGGCTGAACTTCAGCAGCCGCATCGCCTGGCCGCCGCCGATGAACTGCTCGACGTAGTCGTCGGCGGGGTGGAGGAGGATCTCCTGCGGCGTCGCGTACTGGGCGATGCGGGAGCCCTTGTCGAGGATCGCGATGCGGTCGCCGAGCTTGAGCGCCTCGTCGATGTCGTGGGTGACGAACACGATCGTCTTGCCGAGCTCCTCCTGGAGGCGGAGCAGGGAGTCCTGGAGGTGCTCGCGGGTGATGGGGTCGACGGCGCCGAACGGCTCGTCCATCAGCATGGCGGGCGGGTCGGCGGCGAGGGCGCGGGCGACGCCGACGCGCTGCTGCTGGCCGCCGGACAGCTCGCGCGGGTAGCGGCCGCGGAACGTGGCCGGGTCGAGGTCGACGAGTTCCAGCAGCTCGTCGACGCGGGCGGCGATGCGGTCCTTGTCCCATTTGAGCATCTGCGGGACGAGGCCGATGTTGGTGGCGACCGTCATGTGCGGGAACAGCCCGGCGTTCTGGATGACGTAGCCGATGTGGCGGCGCAGCTCGACCGGGTTCAGGCCGAGGGCGTCCTGCCCGGCCACGATGATCTTGCCGGAGGTCGGCTCGATCAGCCGGTTGATCAGCCGCATCATCGTGGTCTTGCCGCTGCCGGACGGGCCGAGCAGCACGACGATCTCGCCGCTCGGGACCGTCATCGTCACGTCGTCCACGGCGGGCACCGACTGCCCCGGGTAGCGCTTGGTGACGTTGATGAGCTGGATGCCGCCGCGGTTCCCCCGGGCCGCGTCCGCGCCGGCGGCGTCGCCCGTCACGGCGGCGGACGCGGCGGAGGTCGCGCCGGACGCGGGGGCGGGGTCGGCGTCAGACACGGATGCCTCTCGGGGTGGTCAGGCGGCCGATCAGCACGAAGCAGCCGTCGAAGATCAGGGCGAGGAGGACGATGCCGAGCGTGCCGGCGAGCGTCATGTTGATGGCGTTGGCGCCGCCGAGCCGCGCCAGCCCGGAGAAGATCTGCTCGCCGAGGCCCGGCCCGGAGACGTAGGCGGCGATCGCGCCGATGCCCATCGCGAGCTGCGTGCTGACCCGCACGCCGGTGAGGATGACCGGCCAGGCGAGCGGCAGCTCGACGCGCAGCAGGATCGCGGTCCGCGTCATGCCGATGCCGCGCGCCGCGTCCACGAGCGTGCGGTCGACCCCGGACAGCCCCACGACGGTGTTGCGGACGATCGGCAGCAGCGAGTACAGCGTGAGCGCGACGACGCTCGGCGCGACGCCGAGGCCGAGCGGGGTGATGAGGAGCCCGAGCAGGGCCAGCGACGGCACCGTGAAGATCACGCCGGCGGTGCTGGTCGCGAGCGCGGACAGCCGCTCGCTGCGGTACACGAGGAGGCCGACGAGGACGCCGATGACGAGCGCGGCGAGGACGGTCTGGAAGACCATGCTGGCGTGCTGCCAGGTCTCGAACCACAGCCGCTCGCGGCGGCTGCCCAGATACTCCCAGAAGCTCACGGTTCCCTCCAGGGAGATCATTACCCCTCCGGCGGCACGGATCACACATGCACAGGTCAGGGATTCGGTGCGCGGTCCCGGGTCGGCGGTAGGGTGATCCATTCGTCCGCACGCCCGCGGCCGCCGCCCGCGGGAGGCGTCCCGGAAGGCATCAGGAGGAACGTCCCGTGACCGAGCCGCGGTCCAGTCTCATCGTCCCGCTGATGAAGGCCCGGGTGCCCGCCGAGGTCCAGCTGGAGTTCCCGCTGCCCGCCGGCGAGGAACCGGTCCGCGACCCGTTCGCCGGCGACCTGTACGCCACCTACGCGCTGGAGCTCGCCGACGAGGCCGCGCCGCTCGGCCGCCGCTACGAGCACGTGGCGCGGCGGCACTGCGAGGCGCTGGGCGTGGCGCCCGGCGACCTGCGCCGGCTCGCGGTGATCAACCTGCGGAACCGGCGGCCCGACCTCAGCCTGAGCTGGTATCCGGACGTCCGCGCCGTGACGGTGTCGCTCGGCGACGGAGCCCCGGTCTCGGGCGGAGCGCCGGGCGGAGGCGCGGGCGCGCCCCGGCGGGGCGGGCTGGAGGCGGGCCTGCTGCTGGACGACGGGTTCCTGGAAAAGCTCGCGCAGGACGTGGAGGGCGACCTCGTCGTCGCGGCCCCGGCGCGGGACGTCTTCGTCGCGTCCGGGACCGGGCACCCCGACGGCGTCGACAAGCTCCGCTGGGCCGTCGCCCAGGTGTGGGCGGAGGACCGCGGCGAGGGAGCCGACCCGGTGTGGGACGTCCCGCCGGGCAGCCTGCTCACCCATCAGCTCCTCGTACGCCGCACCGGCGGCTGGGAGGTCATGCCGGGCTGAGCGGCGTGGACGCCCCGAGGCGCGCGGACGCGCGGCCGTGCTTCAAGGTTGCGGTGGGCTGAGGGCTTGGGGGCGCGCCGACGGCGGTCTGTCGGCTGCGAGTTGAGGCGGCCTGAGTTGCCTGCTTTTGTGGACCGAAATCGTGAACTCCCCGTGTTTCTTTGCGCACAGGGCGTAGCCTCCGCATGTCGTTCCCGGCATGAGGAGCTTCCCGATGGGCAACAATCTCGCGGCCGTGCTCGCCGGCCGCGCGCATGAGCGAAAATGGCACGACCGGCCGCTGTACTACGCGGCGATCTCTGTGCGAGCGCACCGTCGTCATGGGCGAAGGCACCGGCCCGCTGAAAACCCCGCCGCTACTCATCGAAACGACAACGAGAACATCCGATCTT
>NZ_CAACUY010000048.1 GCF_900659615.1 Actinomadura fibrosa
AGGACCCAGCCGCGCGGCCCGTACGCGCCGCCCGCGAGCCGCTGCGCGCCCGGTTCCTCGCCGGTGCCGGTCGCGCGGGTCCAGGACGCGCCGTCGCGGGTGCGCCACACGGCGGCCTCGCCGCCGACGCTGCCGAGGGCGAGCACCGTCCCGCCGCCGGACACGAGGCGGGTCACCGTGCGGTCCGGCGCGACCGCTCCGGGCACGGCGAGCAGGTCCACGTCACCGCGCCGGGCGCCCGGCGCGGCCAGGTAGCCGCCCGTGTCCTGCCTTCCCGCGACGAGCACGCCGTCGGGGAGGGGCGCCGCGGCCTCCGCCGTGCGCCCGCCTCCGCCGTCGAGCCGTTCCACCTCCTGCCAGCCGACGCCGTCCGCGCTGCGCTGGACGCCGAGCCGCCCGTCGGTGAGCGGGACCAGCGCCGCCAGGCCCGCCTCCGAGCCGCCGAGCGCCGCCAGGCGGGCGTAGTCGCGCCCGCCGATCACCCCGGCCCGCGACCAGGCCGCCCCGTCCGCCGACCAGGTGACCACCGCCCCGAGCGAGCCGCCGGGACGGCCCTCCCGCGCCGCGAAGAAACCGCCCGGCCCGGACGCCAACGCCACGACCGGGCCCTTCGACCCGTCGCTCTGCGGGACCTGCGCGCGGGCCCACGCGCCCCCGCCGCCGGACGACCGCCAGACGTCGCCCCTCTCGTCCAGCGCGACCAGGACCTCACCGCTCGCGGCCAGCCGTACGGGGCGCGCCGGAACGAACGCCGCGGTCCGCCTCCAGGCGGCGCCGTTCGCGGAGGTCCACAGCAGGGACCGCCCGTCCCGCGCCGTTCCCGCGGCGGCGAACCCGGTGGCCGTCGCGGTCACGGCCGCGACCCGGTCACCGCCGTCGAACGCCGCCTCGTCGCGCGGCCGGCGCGTCCAGTTCCGCCCGTCGGGACTCGTCCACACGGCCGTCCCGGCGGGACCGTCGCCGAGCGCCGTCCACCCGTGGCCGCCCGCCGCGACGACGCGGGGCACGTCGGCCGAGGGATCGTCGCCTCCCCGCACCTGGGCGGTGGCCCACGTCCGGCCTCCGTCGGACGACGCGAGGATCTGCCCGCGCGGCCGGTCGATCGTCTCGCTCCCGACCGCCACCGCCGTCGGGCCGCGCACCGCGACGCCGGTGAGGTCCTGCGGGTGGCCGTCGTAGAGCGCGGGCCGCGCGGCGAAGATCCCGTCCGCGGGACGTGCCGGCGCTCCGCCCGCGGTGTCGTCGTCGCTGCCCGCGTACACCACGGCACCGGAGACGAGGACGGAGACGGCCAGCAGGAGCAGTCCGGACCTCCGTCCCGGGACGGTCGCCCGCGGTGCCTTGGGAGGCGTCGGTTCGGCGCGCGGGCGGTCGAAGGTGACGCTGGTCGTCCGGCGGCGCCCGGACCATCCCCGCCTTCCCCGCGCCGCGCCGGCCGGACGCAGCCAGGGCTCGTCCCGCCGGGGGATCTCCTTCGGCAGGTCCGGGGGGAGGACCGAGGCCGGCCCTGGCGCGACGAATCCCCGCCCTGGCAGGAAGGTGCCGGCCTGGTGCCCGTCCGGCGGCGTCGGCTCGTCCAGGGGGTTCGCGTCGGGGCGCGTGGGCGGCTCAAGCGGCGCGGGCGGGACGGGCGCAGGTGCGGTGGACGCCGCGGGCGGTACCGGCGGCGGTACGGGCGGCGTGGGCGGCTCCGCGGGAGGCGGGGCGGTGCGCCAGCTCGCGACGAGCTTGTCGTCGTCCGTTCCGTCGGAGGACGGGCGCGACGGAGGGTCGTGCCCCTGGTCTCGATGCGGTTCGGCCGTGCTCACCCTCGCCCCCTGTACGGCAGCGCAGGGGCGAATTCTATGAAATGGGTGTGATGCGAAGGAAGCGTGCCGGACCGGTTCCCGGGGACGGAAACCGCCTTAATGACAGACCATGATCCATGGGGTCAGGTGCCGGGGCTCCCCGTTCCCGGCCGGCCGCGCCGGGCCGGGGTAGCACCCTCAGGCCAGCGCGGCGTGGACCCGTCCGACGTGCTGGGCGGCCTGGAGGCAGGCGACGCGGTCGGCCGGGTCGGCGCTCCGCGAGGTGGCCGTGACGAGGGCCTGGGAGAGCAGCAGCGTGAAGCGCGACAGCGTGTCGGCCAGGTGGCGGCCGGCGTCGCCGGTGGACGGACGCAGGGCGGGGGCCCCGGCGAGCGCCCACCAGGCGTCGCTGGCCTCCTCGACGGCGGCGCGGTAGGCGAGGCCGTCGCCGCTCTCCGCGAGCGCGGTCGCGGCCCTTTCGAGGAGTTCGAGGCCGTCGAAGGTGGCGGCGAGGAGTTCGCGCAGCCCGTCGGCCGAGCGGATCCGCCCGCTGGCGTAGGCGAAGTGGTCGTCCATGAGGTTCCTCTTTCTGAAAGCAACCGCGATGGATTCGGACCACTAAAGATGCCGGGGCCGCGCTCTCTCGTCAATCATTGTTGTCGCGTGTCGGGAGTGTCGCTGGAAGTTGAGTGATCGCCACCGGGCGCCCGCTCAGCGCGGTGCGGCGGCGAAGCGCCGCGCCAGCGTGCGGAAGGACTCCTTCGGTTCCCAGTGGCCCGTGGTCCGGTACGCGAGGGCGGGGTCCGAGGACACCTTCACCAGCGAGAAGCCCGCCATGTCGAGGTCGTGCTCCGGCTCGGGGGAGTACGGGGAATCGGGCTCGATGAAGTCGTAGACGAACGCGCCGTGCACGCCCTCCGCCTCGTAGATGTCGAGAAGCTCGGCGATGTAGCGGGCCTGCCCGGCCTCGTCCCGGACGTATCCCGCCGGGACGACGGGCGGGTCCTGCGTCCAGTCGACGATGTCGAATCCGTCGCCGCCCCGCTCGCCGGCGCCCCGGTAGGTGCAGCAGCCGAACTCGGTGATCACGACCGGCTTGCCGAAGCGGTGCAGGGCCCGCACGTCCCGGGCGTAGGTCGCCTTGTTCGACGCGTCGCGGTAGAGGTCCACGCCGACCGCGTCGAAGCCGCGCCACGCGACGGACTCCCAGACGCCAGACGTGTAGGTGAGCCGCCCTCCGAAAAGCGGCCGGACGGTTCGCAGTGCCCGAGCCAGGAACGCGTTCAGCCGCTCGTTGTAGCCCGCTCCGGCCGGGGTGCCGAGGTTGGCCGCCCGCTCCCGCCAGTCCTTGCCCGGGACGAGGCCGTCCATGAAGATCGTCAGCTCGCAGCCCACCGAGATCCCGATCCCCGGGTGCCGCCGCCGCAGCCGCTCGGCGGCCCGCGCCACGGACGCCAGGAACCGCAGCGTCGCCCGCGCGTCCCGGTCGAAGTGGCGGGCCTCGATCCACACGTAGAGGCCCTCGGCGGCCGCGGTCTCCGCCGCGAACACGAGCCGCCGCAGGTCGGACCCGAGCAGGATGAGCGCGTTGCAGTGCAGGTCGCGCCGGATCGCCCTGATCTCCCGGCGCACGTACGCGTGCCTCCACACCTCGCGCTCGGTGTCGTAGTTGACGCCGCGCTGGGCGAGCGGGCCGCCCCGGCCCGCGCGCGTCGCCGCCATGGCCTGGACGGGACCGCCGTACCAGAGATCCCGGCTCCGTCCGGCGCCGATGACGGCGGTCGCCGCCGCGGCGCCGGCGAGCAGGGTCCGCCGGTTGACCGGGATATGGCGCTTCATGTCGACTCCTCGCTGATCGGGCCGCCCGAGCACGAGTCTCGCGAGGACGTCCCGCCGCGGGCATCGGCCACCGGCCCATGCGGCGGTGACCAAAGTCGCCCGGACAGCCCGCCGTGTCGCGACCAAAGTCGGTGACCGGTCCGCCGCTCTCACGATCAACGGACGAGCATGCGACACATCCGCTGTCGGGTGATTCGGCCGCCCACGTCCGCTGTCGGGCGATCCGGTCGTCGCGTCTGGCGTCTGGCGTCTGGCGTCAGGGCAGCAGGCCGTGCTCGCCGGCGAGGTCGAGGGCGGCCTGGGCGGCGGGGGCGAGGAGGTGCCGCTCGCCCGGGCCGACGTACCGGTACTCGTCGACCTCCCCGGCCGCCGCCATGGCGCCCCGGTAGCCCGCGGTGAAGCACGCCATCCGCACGTGCGCGAAGTCGGGCTGGTCGTGCGCGGGCGCGCGGACCACGCCGAGCTCGCGGAACGACCGCTCGTCCAGCTCCAGGTCCAGTTCCTCGCGGACCTCCCGCGACAGCGCCGACCAGTCGCTCTCGCCCGGCTCGCGCTTGCCGCCCGGCAGGTACAGCAGGTCGCGGCCTCGCGAGCGGACGGCCAGCATCCGCCCTCCGGACACCTGCACCCAGGCGACGACGTCGAGATCCACCGGCTCCATGTGATCAGTCTGCCAGCCCGGCGGCGCCGTCCCCATCGGGTTTCCCGTCCACCCGCAGGGTCACGGTGTCGCCCGCCCGGAGCTCGGTCCGCTCCGCGGCGGAGCCCTGGTTCACGGCCAGCCCGAGCTGCCCGGACGAGTCGACCCACAGCAGCGGCTCGCCCGGGGTGACGCTGCCGTACGTCTCCTCGAACGTGGCGCGAAGCGTCCCGCCCGGGTGAGTGACGCGCAGTGCGGTGCCGTACTCCAGCGGGCCGAGGGCGGCGGCGAGGTCGTCCGGGCGGGCGTGCAGGATCAGGCTGCCGAACCGGTCGACGTACAGGGCGGCGGCGGTCAGCGCGCCGCCCCGGACGACCGGCGCCGGGACGTCCAGCGGCAGCAGGTCGCCCGCGGGCGGGCCGAGCCGGGCGATGTCCACGCCGCGCGCGAGGTGGGCGGCGGCGGGAGAGAAGATGTCGCGCCCGTGGAAGCTCGTGGACACCTCGGGCAGGCGGAACTCGGGTTCTTCAAGGCAGTGCGCCCGGACGACGCCGCCCAGCGCCTCCGCGGCCGGGACGAGCAGGCCGTTGTCGGGGCCCACGAGCACGTCGCCGCGCCCGGTCTCCACCGCGACGGGACGGCGGGGCGTCCCGACACCCGGGTCCACGATGCCGACGTGCACGCCGACCGGCAGGTACGGCAGCGCCTGGCGCAGCAGCATCGCCCCTTCGGCGATGGCGTAGGGCGTCACCTCGTCGCTGAGGACGAGGACGGTGGCCTGGGGCGCGATCCGGTGGACGACCCCGGCGCAGATGGCCGTGTAGGCGGCGCCGAAGTCGGTGGCGAGGCTGACGAACGGGCGGTCATCGGGCACATCAGAACACTACGACCGTCTCAGCGGTGCCGGGACGGCGGTTCCCCGCACCCAAGCGGCCCGCCGGAAGGCGGAGCGGCCCGCCGGAAGGCGGCACGGCCTGCCGGGAGGCGGAGCGGCCTGCCGGAAGGCGGAGCGGCCTGCCGTGAGGCGGAGCGGCCTGCCGGAAGGCGGAGCGGCCTGCTGGGAGGCGGAGCGGCCTGCCGTGAGGCGGCGCGGGGGCTCCCCACCACACCGCGCGGGGCGGAAGCGTCAGATGAACAGGATGCCCACCAGGCCCAGCAGCATCGTCAGCGCGGTCGCCAGCAGGATGGACACCGGGTCGGCGACCGTGTGGCCCGCGCGGAGCCGCCGCCGGCGCGTCCGGAAGCCGGCGCGGGCACGGCGCAGCTGGAGGGCGGCGCCACCGCAGACGACCGCCGCGGCCGCGGCGGCGCCCGGCTCGGACGGGGCGAGCCGCACGCACAGCAGGCCGGTGGCGATCAGCGCGAGCGTGGTGCGGGACCAGGCGAGCGCCGTCCGCTCCGGCTGGGCGCCGCGGTCCCAGAGCCTCACCGGGTGGCCAGCAGCGCGACCAGCAGGACGACCGCGGCGGCCGCCAGCCCGTACGACATGATCGGCGCGAGTGCCGGCGGCGGCAGCGTCTCGGCGCGCCGCAGCGCCCGCTCGGTGCGCAGCCAGCGGCGGAACGCCAGCGCCGCGACCAGCGCCCCGGTCCCCGAGAAGCCGATCGCGAGCCCCTGCCGCAGCGGCGCGCCGACCAGCTCGCCGCTGAGCGCGACGCCGATGCCGCCGGCGATCAGGGCCAGCGCCGTCCGGATCCAGGCGAGGAACGTGCGCTCGTTGGCCAGGGTGAAGCGCGGGTCGGGATCGCTGCCCTCGGCCAGCAGGCGGTCGGTCCACCTGCCGCCCGGGGGGTCCGGGGGTCGTGTCGCCGTCATCGGGAGGGGCCGCTCCGCACTGCTCGGTACGCGCCGGCGAATGCCGGGCACGGCATTCATGTTAAGCGATTCAGTCGCGGGCCCGATATCGGAGGAAAGGGAGGTCAATTCCCATTCAAATGACCGGGATTGACGGCAACATGCCTGGTGGCGGCGTCAGCCGGTGCCGAAGCGGCGCGCCGACGCGTCCTCCTGGGCGAGGCGGTGAAGGGCCGTCAGCACCTGTTCGTAAAGGACCGTGGAGACGAGCAGGGAATGGACCGTCCGGGCGCGGGAGGCCCCGTCGGTGACCCGGCCGATCTCGTGCTCGGCCACCTCCCGCGCCGCGCGCACGTAGGGCCGCAGGTCCGTCAGCGTGATCGGGAAGCCGAGGCGGCGCAGCGCCACGAAGGTGTGCGCGAGCAGGTCGCGGGCGGGCGCCCGCTCCGTCACGTTCCAGCCGAGCTCGCGGACGAGGGCGTCGACGTCCTCGCGGGCGGCGCGCCAGTTCGGGTCCTGCGGGGCGGCGACGTGCGGGCCGATCGCGTACTGCGTGGTGCCGAACAGCTCGTGCAGGCTGACGGTGTCGTCCTCGATCGCGGTGATGATCTGCTGGATCGCCGCCACCGGCAGGTCGCCGACCTCGCGCAGCGCGCTGATCAGGCGGAGCCGCTCCAGGTGCCGCCGGTCGTACTCCGAACGCGTCGCGCTCACCGCCGAGCCCCGCGGGAGGAGGCCCTCCCGGATGTAGAACTTGATCGTCTGCACCGTCAGGCCGCTGCGATCGCTGAGCTCGGAGATCTGCACCGCGCACCCCCTTGGCTTCTGCGCCCACGGTAGCCAGGGTGCTCGCTTGGATACCGGCACTATCCAAAGGGGCGCGTGGAATGGGGGTAAATCTCACGACTGCGGGTGATGGCGGCCTCAGCCGTCGGTGACCGCCCTCAGCCGGAGGTCGGCGATCGAGCGGCCCGCCTCGACGGTGGACGGCCCCGGCGGCAACTCGTCCAGCGGGACGCGGACCGTGACCTGCTCACCCGGCCCCGCCTCCGCGACCGCGAACCCCGCGAGGCGGATCGGCGCGTCCTCGGACGAGGCGTAGCACTGGACGACCTCGCGTCCCGCGCGCCCGCCGGTGTTGCGGACCGTAACTTCCGCGACGCCGTCCGCGACGGTCAGCGACGAGTACTCCCAGTCCGTGTAGCCGAGGCCGTGCCCGAACGGGTAGGCGACGTCGGACGGCGGGTAGTGCCGGTAGCCGATCGCGGTGCCCTCGGAGTAGGCGAGGACGCCGTTCTCGTCCGGGACCGGCGACAGCACGCCGTCCTCGGTGGCCGGGAAGGTGGTGGGTAGCCGCCCGCCGGGCTCGGCCGCGCCGGTGAGGACGTCCGCGATGGCGTCGCCGCCCTGCTGGCCCGGCAGCCACGCCCACAGGACGGCGGCGACCTCGTCCCGCCACGGCATCAGGACGGGCGCGCCCGCGTTCACCACCACGATCGTGCGCGGGTTGGCGGCGGCGACGGCGGAGACGAGCTCGTCCTGGCGGCCGGGGAGGGCCAGGGACGCGCGGTCGAAGCCCTCGCTCTCCACGTCGTCGTTCGTCCCGACGACCACCACGGCCGCGTCGGCGGCGCGGGCCTCGGCCACCGCGGCGGCGAGCTCCTCGTCCTCGGGCAGGCGGGGCGCGGAGTAGCCGATGCCGAGCGCGAGGCCGAACCGGCCCGGCGTGACCGTGTGCCGCAGCTCGACCGGGACGGCCCGGCCCGCCGCGAGCTCCACCTCGACGCGGTGCTCCGGCGGCCGCATGATCGCCTCGACCGGGTCGCCGCCGCCGAGCGAGAGCGTCACCGCCTCGCGCGCGTCCGCGACCCGCAGCTCGAAATCGCCGACGCCCGCGACCGCGAAGGTGTGCGTGCCGTCCTCCTCCGGCGTCATCTCGGCGCGGACCACGAGATGTGCCGTGCCCTCGGGGACGCCGTCCAGGAGGATGAAGAACGCGGCCTCGCGGTGCTCGGATGCGAGGAGGCTGCCGTTGGCGTCCAGAAAATCGAGCCGGACGCCCCGCTCGCCGGTCTCGGGATCGGTCGCCAGGGCGATCGGGAGCGGCGCCAGCCGCAGGTGCGGGTAGACGCCGGACCGGACGGTCAGCTCCGTGCCGTCGCCGAGCGCCCGCCGCAGCCCCTCCACCGGCGACACGACGTGCTCGGGGTTGACGTGCGCGCTGCCGCCGCCCTGGGCGCTGAAGCGAACCGCGTTCGGGCCGATCAGCGCGACCCGGCCCGGCGCGTTCAGGGGCAGCGCCCCGCCCTCGTTGCGCAGCAGCACGGCGCCGCGGACGGCCAGGTCGCGGAGCCGGTCCCGGGCGTCCGGCGGGGTCGTCGCCCGCGGCGGCTCCGGCGCGCCCTCCAGCGCGCCGACGCGCGCGGCCAGCCGCAGCAGCCGCAGCACCTTGTCGTCGATCAGCTCCTCGGCGACCCTTCCGTCCCGGACGGCCTCGACGAGCCTGCCGCGCCACCGGCTGGACGGCAGCCCCGGCATCTCCAGGTCCGTGCCCGCGTTCGCGCTCGCCTCGGTGGAGCGGACCGCCGTCCAGTCCGACATCACGACGCCGTCGAAGCCCCAGCGCTCCTTCAGGACGCCGGTCAGCAGCGGCCGGTTCTCGGTCATGGGAGCGCCGTTCACCCCGTTGTAGGCGGCCATCACCGCCCACGCGCCCGCCTTCACGGCCTCCTCGAACGGGCGGAGGTACAGCTCCCCGAGCGCCGCGTCGCCGATGCGCGCGTCGTAGGACATCCGGGCCGTCTCGGAGTCGTTGCCGACGAAGTGCTTGACGGTCGCCGCGACGCCCGCGGACTGGACGCCCGCGACGAACGCGGCCGCGACGCGCGCCGTGAGCAGCGGATCCTCGGAGTAGTTCTCGAAGTGCCGGCCGCCGAGCGGCGTCCGGTGCAGGTTCACGGTCGGGGCGAGCTGCACGTGGACGCCCCGGTCGCGCGCCTGGGCGCCGTGCAGCCGCCCGGTCCGCTCGGCGAGTGCGGGGTCCCAGGTCGCGGCCAGCGCGGTCGGGCACGGGAACAGCAGGCTTGTGCGGCGCTCGTCCCAGCTGGTGCCGCGGATGCCGCTCGGGCCGTCCGACAGCACCAGCCGCGCCAGCCCGATCTTCGGGACGGGGTGCAGCGTCCAGAAGTCGGCCCCGGTGAGGAGGTTCACCTTCTCCTCAAGGGTCAGCTTCTCCAGCCGGGCGCGCAGGTCCGATGCGTCGATCGCCATACCACGACCTTAGGCACGGATCGGACGGCGTCCAGCGGCCGGGGTCGCTCCGGAGCCCCGTGGACGGCGCTCAGGAGGCGGTGCGGCGCATGCCTTCGGAGACCTTCTCCGCCGCCGCCACCACCGGGCCCGCGTGGAGGCGGCCGGGGGAGCGGGTCAGGCGTTCGAGCGGCCCCGACACGGAGACGGCGGCGATCACCCGTCCGCCCGCGCCGCGGATCGGGGCCGACACCGACCCGACGCCCTGCTCCCGCTCGCCGACGCTCTGCGCCCAGCCCCGGCGGCGGACGGACGCGAGCGTGGTCGCCTCGAACTTGGCGCCCCGCAGCCCCCGGTGCATCCGGTCGGGCTCCTCCCAGGCCAGCAGGATCTGCGCGGCCGACCCCGCGGTCATCGGGAGCGCCGCGCCGACCGGGATGGTGTCGCGCAGGCCGCTCGTGCGCTCGGCGGACGCCACGCACACCCGGACGTCGCCCTGGCGGCGGAACAGCGAGGCGCTCTCCCCGGTCAGGTCGCGGAGCTGCGCGAGGATCGGCTGGGCGATCGCGAGCAGGCGGTCCTCGCCGGCCGCGACGGCGAGCTCGGCGAGCCGCGGGCCGAGGATGAAGCGCCCCTGCGGGTCGCGGTGCACGAGGCGGTGGTGCTCCAGCGCGACGGCCAGCCGGTGGGCGGTCGGGCGGGCCAGCCCGGTCGTCTGGACGAGCTGGGCGAGGGAGGCCGGGCCGGCCTCCAGCGCGTTCAGGACGAGAACGGCTTTGTCAAGTACGCCGACTCCGCTAGAGTTGTCCATGACTTGATATTGCCGTCTCGTAATTTGAGATGCAAATCGAGGTGACACGGACCGGTGGGCGCGCGGCGCCGACGATGACCAAAGGTGAGGTGGAGCATGGGCCGTACATTGGCCGAGAAGGTGTACGACGCGCACGTCGTGCGGCGTGCCGAGGGTGAGCCGGACCTGCTCTACATCGACCTCCACCTGGTCCACGAGGTCACCAGCCCCCAGGCGTTCGACGGGCTGCGGATGGCCGGCCGTCAGGTCCGCCGCCCCGACCTCACGATCGCCACCGAGGACCACAACGTCCCGACGACGGACCTGCTCAAGCCGATCGCCGACCCCGTCTCCCGGACCCAGGTCGAGACGCTCCGCAAGAACTGCTCCGACTTCGGCATCCGCCTGCACCCCATGGGCGACGACGGCCAGGGCATCGTCCACGTCATCGGCCCGCAGCTCGGGCTGACCCAGCCGGGCATGACCGTCGTCTGCGGCGACTCGCACACCTCCACGCACGGCGCTTTCGGCGCGCTCGCCTTCGGCATCGGCACCAGCGAGGTCGAGCACGTCCTCGCCACCCAGACGCTGCCGCAGATCAAGCCGAAGACGATGGCCGTGACCGTGGACGGCGCGCTGCCCGAGGGCGTCACCGCCAAGGACCTCATCCTGGCGATCATCGCCCGGATCGGCACCGGCGGCGGCCAGGGCCACATCGTCGAGTACCGCGGCGAGGCCGTCCGGGCGCTGTCGATGGAGGGCCGCATGACGGTCTGCAACATGTCCATCGAGGCCGGCGCCCGCGCCGGGATGATCGCCCCCGACGAGACCACCTTCGCCTACCTCAAGGGCCGCCCGCACGCCCCCCAGGGCGAGGACTGGGACCGCGCCGTCGAGTACTGGACGTCGCTGCGCACCGACGACGACGCCGTGTTCGACAAGGAGGTCGTGATCGACGCGGCCGAGCTGACCCCCTTCGTCACCTGGGGCACGAACCCCGGGCAGGGCCTCCCGCTGGGCGAGTCCGTCCCCGACCCCGCCTCCTACACCGACCCGGCCGCCCGCCAGGCCGCCGAGCGGGCCCTGGAGTACATGGGCCTGACCGCCGGGACACCGCTGCGCGAGATCGCCGTCGACACCGTCTTCGTCGGCTCCTGCACCAACGGCCGCATCGAGGACCTGCGGGCCGTCGCGGGCGTCCTCCAGGGACGCAAGGTCGCCGACGGCGTCCGGATGCTCGTCGTCCCCGGCTCGATGAAGGTCAAGCAGCAGGCCGAGGAGGAGGGCCTCGACGAGGTCATCTCCGCCGCCGGCGCCGAGTGGCGCGAGGCCGGCTGCTCCATGTGCCTCGCCATGAACCCCGACAAGCTCACCCCCGGCGAGCGCAGCGCCTCGACGTCCAACCGCAACTTTGAGGGACGGCAGGGCCCCGGCGGCCGCACCCACCTGGTGTCGCCCGCCGTCGCCGCCGCCACCGCCGTCACGGGCCGCCTGGCCGCTCCCGCCGACCTGTAAGGACCTCTGGATCCATGGAAGCGTTCACCACCTACACCGGGCGCGCGGTCCCGCTGCGCCGCAGCAACGTCGACACCGACCAGATCATCCCCGCCGTCTGGCTGAAGCAGGTCAGCCGGACCGGCTTCGACAAGGGCCTGTTCTCCGCCTGGCGCGAGGACCCCGGCTTCGTCCTCAACCAGCCCCAGTACGCGGGCGCCGGGATCCTGGTCGCCGGCCCCGACTTCGGCACCGGATCGTCCCGCGAGCACGCCGTCTGGGCCCTCCAGCAGTACGGGTTCCGCGTCGTCATCGCCCCGCGCTTCGGCGACATCTTCCGCAACAACTCCACCAAGATGGGGCTGCTGCCCGTCGTCCTCACCGGCGAGCAGGTCGAGGACCTCCAGACCGCGGTCGAGCAGGACCCCGCCCTGGAGATCACCGTGGACCTGGAGAAGCGCGAGGTCCGCTACGGCGCCGACACCGCGTCCTTCGACATCGACGACTACACCCGCTGGCGGCTCATGGAGGGCCTGGACGACATCGGCCTCACCCTCCGCCACGGCGAGGCGATCACCGAATACGAGCAGCGCCGCCAGGGCTGGCTGCCCGTCACCGTCTGATCCCGGCCACTCCGCCGACCCTTCCGGCCCCGGCCCGGTCCGCCGCACGACCACGGCGAACCGGGCCTTCGGCGACCCCGGATGCATGGACGCCCCCTCCCGGCGGGGACAATCACGTTGGTACGCAACCCGTGTGCGAACGTTGGGGGCTTCAATTGAGCACGGTCCCGTGGACCGAGCCGGAGTGGGACGACCCGGTACTGACCCGGCTCGCCCAGCGGCTCCGGGAGGCCCACCGCGCCGTCGCGCCGCTGCCGCCGGACACCCGGCGGCGCCTCATCCGCCACCTCCTGGCCATCACCGACCTGGCCAAGAGGGACGCCGACCTGGCCGCCCGCAGGCTGGACGCGTTCCTCGCCGATTTCCAAGACGCCCCCGACGTCCGTTAGCGTGCGCAGTGGCCGGATCCGGTCCGGTCACCGTGCGAGACGGGGGCGAGGCCGACAAAAACGCCAGCGACACGGCAACTCTTGCGTGCAGGTGATTGTGTCCATGCTGGAGGTCCCTTAGTTTCGTTCGGGCAAGGGGGGAACTAGAGGAGTAACCCATGAACAAGCGTGAGCTGGTCGACGCCATCTCTGACCGGCTGGGCAGCAAGAAGGCCGCAGCCGAGGCCGTCGACGCCATCCTGGAGACGATCCAGACCGCCGTCGCCAAGGGCGACAAGGTCGCGATCACCGGGTTCGGTTCGTTCGAGAAGGCCGACCGGCCTGCCCGTACGGCCCGTAACCCCGCAACGGGCAAGACCATCGATGTTCCCGCGACGTCCGTGCCGAAGTTCAAGGCCGGTGCGGACTTCAAGAACCTCGTGGCAGGCAAGAAGTAGCCTCACCGCGTCAGCGCCCGGGACCGTTCCGAACGGTCCCGGGCGCTGTCTTATTGCAAAGCCCTTGGCGTCAGGCCCTGGCGGGCCCTCCTTCAACGGGCTTTGCGGCGATCGCTGGCATCGCTTCGGCTCGCCTGGCGGCTCACTTCGCGATCAAGTTCTCGCTTCGCTCGAACTTGGCTTCGCACGCGATCGCAACGCTCCGGTCCGCGACGGCCTGGGTTCGGACTCTGTCGCCGGCTGGGCCAGGTGATCCCCGTCCGGTCTGCGGCTCGGCATGGCGAAGGTGAGCCTTCGGCCTGCGCCTCGGCTGTGTCCGGGCCGGTGTCAGGTGGGGGTGGTTGGGGGGAGCGGGAACGTTGAGAGGGTTACCGCTGAGATTCGGGCGCCGTCCAGGGCCAGGTTGACCCGTTGGCCGAAGCGCAGTAGGCGCAGGCCGCCCGCCGCGAACGCTTCGGCGTCGAACGGCAGTTCCGTTCCGTCGTCGAGCAGCACGCTGCCTGAACGCGTCTCGGCGTCGTAGGTCCGTACCGTCCCCTGCATATGCGGCACCCTATCCCCGCGGGGTCATGCCGGGGCGTTCATGGCGGGGAGGCGGGCCGCTACCGCGGCGGTGCGGGGGCCTGTGCCCAGGGCCAGGGCGGCTCGTAGATCGTCCGGAGTGTCCACATCTCGGCGTACGCTGTCGATATCGCCGAGAAGGAGTTCCTTCGCCCCGCGCGCCCGGTGCGCGGCACGCGAGTCACCGCCGAACGCGGGGGAGAACGGGACGCCCGGACGCGCGGTGTAGAGGGTCGTCCCGATGCCCGCCGCGTCCGGAACGAACGCTTCGGGGGCCTTTTCGGCCGCCCGGAGCACGCGGGCGAGTTCGTCCGGCCGGAGTGCGGGCAGGTCGGCCGAGAGCGCGCCCACGCCCGCGTCCGGGAACAGCTCCCGGCCACGGCCGGCCCCGTGCACCAGGGCCGGGTTGAGGCCGGCGTCCGGTTCGTCGGGCACGATCCGGGCGCCCAGGGCGGCCAGCTCCGCGGCTGGGAGGGGATCGTCGGTGACGACTATCACGTCGCGGACGCCGTCGCAGCGCAGCGCGGCGGCGACCGTGTCGGCCGCGACCGCGAGCGCGAGGTCCCGCCGGTGCGGGCCCGCGGCGGCGGACATGCGGGTCTTGGCCCGTGCCAGCACCTTGACCGGTACGACGAGCGACCACTGGAGATGAGGCGCGCTGCGCGCTGCTGTAGACATGGCAACTCGACACTATGCGCAAGCAACCGCGAGACTTGAGGACACCCCATGGACAGGCGGGGTACGGAACGAGGAGGGACGGGCATGAGCCACGGGTATTCGCCGGCCTGGCGGAAGCTCACGATCGTCATCCTGCGCCCGCTGCTTTTCGGGCTGCTGAAGCGGGACTGGCGCGGCCGGGAGAACGTCCCCGCCACCGGCGGCCTCATCATCGCGGCCAACCACATCTCCGAGTCCGACCCGCTGGCCCTCGCCCACTTCGTCTACGAGGCGGGGCGCTACCCCGTCTACCTGGCCAAGTCCACGCTCTTCGACGTGAAGCTCCTCCGTGGCGTGCTGCGGGGCACCGGCCAGATCCCGGTGTACCGCGACAGCGCGGACGCCGCCCTCGCGCTGCGGGACGCCGAGCAGGCGCTGCGGGACGGCGAGTGCCTGATGTTCTACCCGGAGGGCAGCTGCACCCGCGACCCCGAGTTGTGGCCGATGACCGGCCAGACCGGCGTGGCGCGGATGGCGCTGAAGACCGGCGCGAAGGTCGTCCCGGTGGCGAGCTGGGGCGCGCATGAACTGCTGCCGTACAAGAAGGGCGAGCAGAAGGGGCTGGCCGCGAGCTTGAAGAAGGGCTTCCACCCGTTCCCCCGCAAGACCATGAAGGTGATCGCCGGGCCGCCGCTGAACCTGTCGCGCTACGCCTCCGAGGCGCCCAGCAAGGAGACGCTGCGCGCGGCCACCGACGAGATCATGGCCGCGATCGCGGGCCTGCTCGGCGAGCTGCGCGGTGCGGAGCCGCCCGCGGAGTTGTACGACCACCACAAGGTCCTGGAGGAGCGCCGCCGGGCCGCGGCCGAGCCGGACGCCGTCGCGGCGCCCGACGCGGTGGTGTCCGAGGCCGCCGAGGTTCGGAAGGGGGACTCGTGACGTTCCGCAGCGCGGTGATGGGCTCCGGATCCTGGGGCACGACGTTCGCGAAGCTGCTCCACGACGCCGGCGGCGAGGTGACGCTGTGGGCGCGCCGCCCGGAGGTCGTCGAGGCGATCAACGAGCGGCACGAGAACACCGACTACCTGCCCGGCGTCCCGCTTCCCGAGGGGCTCCGGGCGACGCTCGACCCGGCGGAGGCCCTCGCGGGGGCCGACTTCGTGGCGCTGGCCGTCCCGGCGCAGACGCTCCGGCAGAACCTTTCCGGCTGGGTCCCGCTGCTGCCGCCGGAGGCCGTCCTCGTCAGCCTGATGAAGGGCGTCGAGCTCGGCACCACGCGGCGGATGTCGGAGGTGATCCGCGAGGTCGCCGACGTGCCCGAGGAGCGGGTCGCGGTGTTCAGCGGCCCCAACCTGGCCCGCGAGATCGCGACCGGCGAGCCGAGCGCGGCGGTCGCCGCCTGCGTGGACGAGGACGCCGCGCGGGGCCTCCAGGCCGCGACGATGACCCCGTACTTCCGCGTCTACACCTCCACCGACGTGATCGGCTGCGAGCTCGGCGGGGCGATCAAGAACATCGTCGCGCTGTGCGTCGGGATGTCGGTCGGCCTCGGGTTCGGGTCCAACACCCAGGCGGTGCTGATGACGCGCGGGCTCGCGGAGATCGCGCGGCTCGGCGCCGCGCTCGGCGCCGACGAGCACACCTTCGCCGGGCTCGCCGGGATGGGCGACCTCGTCGCGTCCTGCATCTCGCCGCTGGCGCGCAACCGCACGTTCGGCGAGAACCTCGGCCGCGGCATGACGCTGGAGCAGGTCATCGCCGTCACCAAGCAGACGGCCGAGGGCGTGAAGTCGTCCGAGGCGGTGCTGGAGCTCGCCGGCAAGCACAACGTGGAGATGCCGATCACCGAGGCGGTGACCGCGGTGCTGTACCACGGCATGCCGATCAAGGAGGCGGCGATCTCGCTGATCTCGCGCTCGCCCAAGCCGGAGCGCTACGGCGTGTGACCCGTGGGGCGGGGACGGATCCGGAAGGCCGCGCCCCGGCTCCCGGCCGCCTCGCTCGTGGCCGACCCGGGGTGATCACCGGTAGGGTCGGGCATCATGTCCCAGGTTTCTCGCAAAGTTCGTGTGGCGGTGGTGTTCGGCGGGCGCAGCTCCGAGCACGCGATCTCCTGCGTCACCGCGGGCGCCGTCATGGCCGCCATCGACCGGGACCGCTACGAGGTGATCCCGGTCGGCATCGCCCGGGACGGCCGCTGGGTGCTCGCCCCCGAGGACCAGACCCTGGCCATCGAGGACGGGCGGCTCCCCGAGGTCAGCGGCGAGGGCGCCCCGCTCGCGCTGCCCTTCGACCCGGACGGCCGCGGCCTGCTGGTCGTGGAGCCGGGCCGGGTCCCGGCGACGCTGGGCGAGGTCGACGTCGTGCTGCCGCTGCTGCACGGCCCGTACGGCGAGGACGGGACGATCCAGGGGATGCTCGACCTGGCCGGGGTCCGCTACGTCGGCGCCGGGGTGCTGGCCAGCGCGGTCGGCATGGACAAGGGCTTCATGAAGCTCGTCTGGCAGGCGCAGGGGCTGCCCGTCGGCCCGTACGTGCTGATCGGCGACCGCGAGTGGCGGCGGGAGCGCAAGCGCAAGCTCGACGAGGTCCGGGAGCTGGGCCTCGCGGACGGCCGCGCGGTGTTCGTCAAGCCGGCGCGGGCCGGGTCGAGCATGGGCATCAGCCGCGTCACGTCCGAGGACGGCCTGGAGGCCGCGATCGAGGCGGCCCGCGAGCACGACCCCAAGGTGATCGTCGAGGCGGCGATCGAGGGCCGCGAGATCGAGTGCGGGGTGCTCCAGGGTCTCGACGACGGACCGCCCGAGGCGAGCCTGCCCGCCGAGGTGCTGATGGGCGGCGGCCGCGACTTCTACGACTTCGAGACCAAGTACCTCGACGGCGCCACCACGATGGCGATCCCGCCGGACCTCCCGCCGGAGGCCGTCGAGGAGGTCCGGCGCATCGCCGCGCAGGCGTTCGACGCGCTCGACTGCGAGGGCCTCGCCCGGGTCGACTTCTTCCTCACCCCCGGCGGCGACTGGATCCTCAACGAGATCAACACCATGCCGGGCTTCACCCCGGCGTCGGCGTTCCCGCAGATGTGGGCCGCGACGGGGCTGGACTACCCGTCCCTGGTCGACCGCCTGATCCAGACCGCGCTGAAGCGCTCCACCGGCCTGCGCTGACCTCGTCCTTCACGCGCCGTACGGGATCCAGCCGCGGTCGGCGAGGGTGGTCGCGTCGGTGGCGCGGGCGCCGGACCGGGAGAACGTCCACAGGGTGCCGCCGATGACGAGCGAGCGCTGGATCGAGGAGCCGTAGTCCTTGCCCGGGTGCCCGATGGTCCCGGCGTGCTTGATCCCGGTTCCCGTGATCTTGAGGACGAGCGCCTCGCCGGCCCCCGTCGCGGACTGGATGACGGGAACGACCGTGAGGCCCGTCGCGGGCCAGTACAGGAACGCGTGCGGATCGAAACCGACCCCGGACGAGGCGCCCGGCAGCGTGAAGGCGCCCACCCGGCGCGGCGCGCCGCCGACGTCGAACAGCGACGCCTGCATGCCGCCGGCCGTGCCTGCCGCGTCGGCGTCCTGGCCGATGCCGAGCAGCCGTCCGTCCGCCATCGGATGCAGGTACGCCGAGTACCCCCTGATCTTCAGCTCGCCGGTGAGGCGCGGACGGTCCGGATCCGCCAGATCGAGCACGTACAGCGGATCGACCTGCCGGAACGTCACCACGTACGCCAGCGCGCCGAGGAACCGGACCGCGTAGATGCGCTCGCCCTTGCCGAGCCCGTCGACCCGTCCGGCCTGCTCCAGCCGCGCGCCCTTCTGCGCGAGCACGTACACCGAACTCTGCGACGACGCGGACCTTCTGCTCGGCTCCCCGGTCGTCGTCGTGGCCAGGCGCAGATCGCCGTGGAACTCCGACATCGCGTACTGGTTCAGCAGGCTCCCTTGGACTGAGCCGGACGCCGCGTATCGGGGCCGTCCGGGCTGGCTGACGTCGAACTTGTGGACGTCCGTGCGGTACACGACCGGCCCCGGATCGGACTCCGGCTTGCTGAAGTCCACCGGCCCCGGCGGCGGGGGAGAGGCGATGTAGAGGCTGGATCCGGTGCCGTAGACGTGCGGGACCGCGGTGTTCAGGCCGTCGGCGGAGACGGAGACCGGCGACGGGTCGCGGAGCCCCCGCGCCAGGTCGAACGTCAGCACGCTGAACAGGCCGGCTCCGGCGTACGCGGCGGGATGGCCGACCTGGTCGCAGGGCGTCCGATAGGTCACGGCCTGCCCGCCCTCGTTCACGGTGAACGCGGGCAGGAAGGCGTCGAGCGGGGCCTTCCACACCTCGACCCGGTTGCGCTCGGTCGCCTCCTTCCCGCCCTCCTGCGGCGAGGGAAAGGCGATGCGGGGCGTCGACCGAAGCACGACGCGGACCACCGTGCCGTTCTGCCGCGCGTCCAGGTACGCGGCGTCGGACGTCATCGTTCCGATGACCTTCGGGGCGCCGGACAGGTCGATCAGCGTCAGGTCGGTCCGCGCACCGATGGGGGCGGGCCGCCCGCCGGGGCCGACGTCGTCGACGGCCATGAGGGAGCGGGAGGTCAGCACGAGGGCGCGGTCGCCGCTCAGCAGCAGCTGCCCGGCGCCCTCGGGATCCCAGCGGTGCTCGCGGTCGCGGAGATCGAGGGTGTGCGTCACCTTGCGCGTCGCGGGGTCGATGACCCGCAGGCGGCCGGCCGCGAGCGCGATGATGCGGCGCCCGTCGGTCTTCACGGTGTCGGGCTCGTCCGCGTCCGGCTCATGGGCGTTGGTGTTGGAATGGGCGGGTGCCTGCGCTTCGGCCCGTCCCGGGACGCCCGGCGCCCCGAACGCCGTGTCGCCGTCGGGCAGGCGGGTCCGTGCCCAGCCGTCGAGCCCGTAGGGGCCGACCTGGTCGGCGGTCGCGCGGCGCAGGCCGTCCAGCACGGCGTCGCAGCCGCTGTAGTTGACCAGCCGGATCCGCTGCGGCTCCACCGGCCCGGGGCGCGCGGGCGTATCGGAGGAGCCGGTGCAGCCGAGCGCCGGAAGCACGATCGCGGCCGACGCCGTCAGAGCGAGCAGACGGGCACGCATTGACCTTGGACGCTCCGGTGGCCTCCGGGGTTCCCGAGGATCCCGGGATTTCCCGGTGATGCCCGCCTTACTCAAGCTTCAGATCGCTGAAACCGCGCCGAAACAGCCCGCACGGCATGATCGTGGAATCCCTGAGACCGCCTGGAAAGGACCCGTGACCTTGCCGTCCTCGCTCGCCGTCCCGCTGCGCCCAGCGCCCGGACCCGCCGCCCACCACGACCCCCTGCGCGGCGACCGGACGCGGGAGGTCCCCGGGCACGAACGCTGGCACCCCGACATCCCCGCCGTCGCCGAGGTCATCACCGGCGGCTCGGTCCGGATGGAGTGCCAGGCCCGCGAGCCGGGCGCCGACGCGCTGCTGTGCGGGCCGCTCGTCGTGGTCGGCGCGGAACCGGGCGACGTGATCGTCGTGGACGTCGTCGCCGTCGGACGGGCCGACGGCCTGTACGCCCCCTCCGGGCACCCGGGCCTCATCGGCTGCGCGCCGTCCGCCGACACGCTGCCCGGCGGCCCCACCGCGGAGGCCGCGCGCAGCGAGGCGCTCGGCCGCGCCCTCGGCGGCTGCGCCATCGCCCCCCTCACCGCCGGATCGCGGATCCTGCTGCCCGTCCACGTCCGCGGCGCGAAGCTGTCGGTCGGCGACCTGCACTTCCCCGGCCGCGGCGCGGTCGACTGCCGCCGCGCCGGCCTGCCCGGCTGGATCGACCTGCGCGTCAACCTGACCAGGCGCGGCGTCGAGCGGTTCCGCGTCACCGGCCCGATGCTGATGCCCGAGCCGTCGCCGCGGATCGCCTAACCGTCGTCCTTCCTCCGTTTCTCGTGCCGGGCGATCGCCGTGTCGATCTGGACGCACAGCTTCGAGCCCAGCGGCCAGCCGACGTAGTGCGTCAGGAAGACGCCGATCTCGCGCAGCTCGTCCGGGGACAGCTCGCCGTTGGCCAGCGCGGCGGGAAGCTGGACCTCCAGCACGTCGGTCAGCCCCTGCCCGGCCAGCACGCCGACGAGCAGCAGCCGCCGGTCCCGCAGGCTCAGCCCGGGGCGCGTCCAGATGTCGCCGAACAGGTGGTCCACGGTGATGCCCATGAAGTCGCCGACCGGCTCGCCCACGTCCCAGCCGTAGACCCGGCGCATCATCTCCAGGCCGCGCTCGCGCCGCTCATCCATCCGCGCCGTCCAGCCCGAGCCCGGCGGCGAGGCGGTCGAGGGCGAGCCGGGCCAGCGGGGCGTCCACGCCCGTCTCGCCGGCCAGCTCCAGGGCGAGCGACAGATCCTTCTCGCCCAGGTCCCTGACATGCGCCAGGATGCCGTACAGGTCGTCGTCCGGCGCCATCGGCGCGGTCGTCGGCCGCAGCATCACCGCCCCCGGCCCGCCGGTGATCGCGTCGCTGTGCTTCACGATCCGCGCGAGCCTGCGCAGCGGCACCCCCGACGCCTCCGCGAGCCGCTGCGCCTCCGCCGCCGCGGCGAACGAGACGAACTGCAACAGGTTCCGGGCCAGCTTGGCGCGCGTGCCCGCCCCGATCGGCCCCATGTGCAGGACGAGCCCGGCCCACGGCGCGAACTCCTCCCGGCACCGCTCGAACGCCGCCTCCGTCCCGCCCACCATCACCGCGAGGCTGCCCTCGACCGCCCCGACGACCGAGCCGCTGACCGGCGCGTCCACCACCTCGATCCCGTACCCAGCGCCGCGCTCGGCCAGCTCCTCCGCGGTCCTCGCGCGAATCGTCGAGTGGATCGCCAGCACCGTGCCGGGACGGGCGCTCGCCAGCACCTCCGCGCCCACCTCCGCCACCTGCGCGTCGTCCCGCACCATGATCGAGATCAGGTCCGCGTGCCGCGCCACCTCCGCGACGCTCGACGCCCCCCGCGCGCCCGCCTTCACCAGCGGCGCCACGGCCTCCGGACGCGCGTCGTGCACGACCACGCCCGCCGCCGCCAGATGCCCCGCCATCGGCGCACCCATCTGGCCCAGCCCGATGAACCCGGCGCTCACGCCCGAAACACCTCCCCGCCGTCCACGTTGACGATCTGCCCGGTGATCCAGGCCGCGTCGTCCGACAGCAGGAACAGGCACGCCCCGACCAGGTCCTCGGGCGTCCCCATCCGCTTCAGCGCCATCTTGGTCTGGACGATCTTCTCGGACATGTTCCCCGGCACCACCCGCCGGTTCGCCTCGGTATCGATCGGGCCCGGCGCGATCGCGTTCACCCGGATGCCGAGGCTCCCGAGCTCGTGCGCGAGCTGCTGCGTGATCCCGTTCACGCCGACCTTCGCCAGCCCGTAGAAGCCGGAGTACTGCCAGGCCGCCGTGGACGACTGGTTCACGATCGACCCGCCGCCGCGCGCCTCCATGTGCGGACGGCAGGCACGCGCGCACAGCAGCGCCCCGTCCATGTTCACGGCCATGAACCTCTTGTAGTAGTCCCAGTCGACCGTGAACAGGAAGTCCAGCTTCATCGTCCCGAAGATCGCGGCGTTGTTGACGAGGTGGTCGATGCCGCCGAACCGGTCCACGGCCGCCTCCGCCATCGCCTCCACCGACACGGGATCCGACACGTCCGTCCGCACGAACAGGCCCTTCAGCTCGTCCGCGACGCCCTGCCCGCGCTCGTCGACGTCCGCCACGACCACGGACGCCCCCTCACCCGCCAGCGCCCGCGCGTACGCCTCCCCGATGCCCTGCGCGGCCCCGGTGACCACCGCGACCCTCCCCTCGAACCTGCCCGTCCCGGTCATGTCGCCTCCGCGATCGCCTTGGTCTCCAGGTACTCCTCGAACCCCGCCACGCCCATCTCGCGGCCGACACCCGACTGCTTGTAGCCGCCGAACGGCACGTCCGCGCCGTACCAGACGCCGCCGTTGACGCTGACCGTCCCCGTCCGCAGCCGCGCCGCGACCGCCCGCGCCCGCGCGACGTCCCCGCCGTGCACCGCGCCCGACAACCCGTACGGCGAGTCGTTCGCGATCCGGACCGCGTCGTCGTCGCCGTCGTGCGGCAGGACCACCAGGACCGGACCGAAGATCTCCTCCCGCGCCGTCCGGCACGCGTTCGTCAACCCGGTGACCAGCGTCGGCTCGATCCAGAACCCCCGGTCCCGGCCCGCGGGCCGGCCACCGCCGCACGCGAACGCCCCGCCCTCCTCCACGGCCAGCTCCAGGTACCGCTCGATCCGGTCCCGCTGCCGCGCCGAGATCACCGGGCCGCAGATCGTCCGCTCGTCCTGAGGATCACCGGGCCCGAGCCCCGCCATCGCCTTCGCCGTGATCGCGACCGCCTCGTCGTACCGGGCGCGCGGCACCAGCAGCCGCGTCGTGATCGCGCAGCCCTGCCCGGCGTGCGTGACCGCCGCGAACGCCGCGTACGAGCACGCCGCCCGCAGGTCGGCGTCGTCCAGGACCACGAACGCCGACTTCCCGCCGAGCTCCAGGAACACCCGCTTCAGCGTCCCGGCCGCGGCGGTCATCACGCTCCGCCCCGTCGCCGTCGACCCGGTGAACGACACGAGATCCACCCGCGGATCCTCGACGAGCTGCGCCCCCAGCGCGTGATCGGACGAGGTCACCACATTGACGACCCCGGCCGGGACGTCCGTCTCCTCCGCGATCAGCTCGCCCAGCACCGCCGCGCACCACGGCGTGTCCGGCGCCGGCTTCAGCACCACCGTGTTGCCCGCGGCGAGCGCCGGACCCACCTTGGCCAGGTTGATCTGGTGCGGGAAGTTCCACGGCGTGATCGCGCCGACCACCCCGACCGGCTCCCGCACCACGCGCCGGTGACTCGCGATCCCCATCGGCTCCGCCCGCCCGAGGTCCCGCTCCCACGCGTACGACTCGGCCAGCTCCGCGAACCACCCGAGATCGTCCACCGGGGCGTCCAACTGCGCGCCGAACGTCAGGAAGCGCGGCGCGCCGACCTCCCGGATCGTCAGCTCGCGCACCTCGTCGGCGTGCCGCAGCAGCGCCTCCCGGAGCTGCCGCAGGCACCGGACGCGCAGCGCGAGATCCGTCGCCCAGCCCGTCTCGTCGAACGCCCGCCGCGCCGCCGCGATGGCGGCGTCCATCTCCGCCGCCGTGGCATCCGCCGCGGTACCGAGCACCTCCTCCGTCGCCGGATCCACCGTCTCGAAGGCACCCCGCCCGGCAACGAGCCGCCCGTCCACCAGAAGCAAGCGATCGCTAGGTCTGGACACCTGTCCAGACTACAGTTCAGCCCCACCCCACCCGCAACCCCCACCCACCCCCAACACGTCCGCCGTCCCGCACTAGCCCATCGCAATCACGCCGCACTGCTCGCCATCCGGCCATCAACGACAAGCTGCCGGGTGTTTGTTAATTTATATACCGCGATTTGTCTGGAATGTTTTGCGATCTCGTTTGTCGGCGTCGGATTTCCCGCATTCGCATCCGGTAATCGCCTCGCCCCGGCTAGTGTTCTCGCCATGCCGACGCAAGAGCATGACGTACCGGCTGAAATCTTCCGATGGCGGCCTAAGCTGGCCGCGGGGATTCTGGCTGGAATGGGAATATCGATCTCGGACGTCCGGGATGCCCGGGATGTTTCCGAGTCCTTCACCGACCTCAAGACAAAGGAGTACAAGGGTGACGTAGCCATCGTCCTGAACACCGCCCGCGGGGACCTGGGCGTCATCGTCGAGGTCCAGCGCCGCAAGGCCGACGACAAGCAGTGGACCTGGCCGCTCTACATCGCGACCCTCCGCAACCGGCAGCGCTGCCCGGTGATCCTGCTGGTGATCGCCCCCGACCCCGCGGTCGCCGAGTGGTGCGCCCAGACCATCGACATCGGCCATCCCGGCCACAGCCTGACCCCGCTCGTTCTCGGTCACGACCACGTTCCGGTGATCGAGGATCCCCAAGAGATCGTCGCAAATCCGGCCATGGGAGTCGTGTCCGCACTCTTCCACGGCTCCGGCCAGCGCAGCGCGAGCGTGCTGCGGGCCATCGTCGGCGGGTACGACCTGCTCGCCGAGAAGAGCACCGATCAAGCCGGCCGGTACTATGACTTCGTGCTGGCGGTACTTCCCGCGGAGGAGCGCAGGACCTTGGAGGCCATGGTGATGACCGAATCGCGTTACTACTCCGTCCCCTTCCGCGAGGCTGAAGCCAAGGGGTGGGCCAAGGGGGAGGCCGAGGGAAGGGCCGAGGGAGAGGCCAAGGGAAGGGCCGAGGGAGAGGCCAAGGGGGAGGCCAAGGGGAGGGCTGCTGATGTGCTGGAGATCCTCGAAGTGCGGGAGATTCCGGTGACGGACGCGCAGCGGGAGCGCATCGTCGAGTGCTCTGATCCGACCGTCCTCAAGGGCTGGGTGCGGCGGGCGGTGGTCGTCGAGACGGCTGAGGAACTGTTCGGCTGAGTCGTTGACGGGCGGGGTCCGCATCCTTCGGGGTGCGGGCCCCGTTTCGTGTCCGCGGAGGGTGAGGTGGGTCACCGGGAGGGGGCATTGCAGGGGCCGGACGGGCGGGATAGCGTACTGGACTGTTCGTCAATAAGCCTCCAGGGTCGGGGGAGCCATGGCCGTTCAGTCGCAGGAGCCGGAGAACCTCGTCCTTCGGGCCCGGGACGTGCGCTTCGACTGGACGGGCGTGCCGCTGCACTGGATCCCCGGCGATCCGGTGGCCACGCACCTGATCAACGTGCTGCACCTGCTGCTTCCCGCCGGGGAGGAGTGGTTCGTCCGGGTGTTCAAGGAGGCCGTCCCGTACATCAGGGACGACCGGCTCCGCGAGGACGTGCTCGGCTTCATCGGGCAGGAGGCCGTGCACGCCGCGTCCCATGACGGGGTGCTCGACCACTTCATGGAGCAGGGCCTGGACGTGCGGCCGTTCGTCCGGCAGGTCGAGTTCGTCTTCGAGGGGCTGCTCGGCGACCGGGGGCTCACCGGGGACCGCGCGCAGGCGTGGCTGTTCGAGCGGATCTCCGTCATCGCGGCGATCGAGCACTTCACCGGCGTGCTGGGCGACTGGATCCTCAACGCGGAGGCGCTGGACGAGGCGGGCGCCGATCCGATGATGCTCGACCTGCTGCGCTGGCACGGGGCCGAGGAGGTCGAGCACCGGCACGTGGCGCACGATCTCTACATGCATCTCGACGGCCGGTACGGCGCCCGGCTCCGCGCCATGGCGCAGACGATCACGATGCTGGCGGCGCTGTGGCACCGCGGGCACAGGTTCCTCATGGCCGCCGACCCCGTCGTCCAGGGACGGGTCAAGGGCGGCTTGCGTCATCTGCGGCGGACGGGGCCCGCGGGCCTGACCCCCGACCGGCGGATGGTCGGACGGTCGGTGGTGCGCTACCTGAGGCGGTCGTACAGTCCGCTCGGCGAGGGGTCCACGAGCCAGGCGCTGGCGTACCTCGCCTCGTCGCCCGCCGCGCGGGCGGCGCTGCGATGACGATCCCTCCCGACCTGCGGGGACGGCGGCGGCGCGATCCCTTCTGGGTGGCCGTGAACGCGGTGTACAACGGCGTGCAGCGGGTGCGCGGGCTGCGCGAGCCCGTCCTGCCGGATGTCCGGCCGGTCGATCGGACGCTGCGCCTCACGGTGGTGGGAGTGCGTCCGGAGGCCGAGGACGTGGTGAGCGTCCGGTTCGGTGCGGTGGACGGACGTCTCCTGCCGCGCTGGCAGCCCGGTTGCCATCTGGACGTGACGCTTCCGTCCGGGCGGCGGCGTCAGTACTCGCTGTGCGGTGATCCCGCGGACCGGCGGACGTACCGGATCGCGGTCAGGCGGCTGCCCGGCGGTGACGGCGGCTCGGTCGAGGTGCACACGCTCAGGCCGGGGGCGGTGGTCACCTCGCAGGGCCCGCGCAACGCGTTCCCCTTCCTCGCGAGCGAGCGGTATCTCTTCGTCGCGGGAGGTATCGGGATCACGCCCATCCTGCCGATGGTGAAGGCGGCGGACCGGGCTGGTGCCGACTGGCGCCTGCTGTACACCGGCCGCACCCGTGCCTCGCTTCCGTTCCTGGACGAGTTGCCCGCCGGGCTCGTGACCGTCCGGACGGACGACGAGCACGGCCTGCCCAGCGGCACGGACCTGGTCGGGGACGTCGGGGACGGCACCGCCGTGTACTGCTGCGGACCCGCGCCGATGATCGAGAGCGTCCGGGCGAGCGTGCCCGAGGGTGCCGCGCTGCACTTCGAGCGGTTCGCGCCGCCGCCCGTCATCGGCGGCGAGCCGTTCGAGATCGAGCTGCGGCGCAGCGGGCGGACGGTCGCCGTGCCCGCCGACCGGTCCGCGCTCGACGCGATCCGGGACGTGCTGCCGGGGGTGGCGTACTCGTGTCGGCAGGGCTTCTGCGGCACCTGCCGCACCGCGGTGCTCGCGGGGGAGGCGGACCTGTGCTCGCCCGCCGACCGGGACGCCGGCTCCATGCTGATCTGCGTGTCCCGCGCGTCCGCAGGTGGACGGATCACCCTCGACCTCTGATCCCGGCGGAAGCGGGGCGGAGGGCTTCCCACCTCGGATGACGGCCGTCCGGACGGGGCGGGCCGAAGGAGTGGGGAGTCGTGCTTCCCGGGCCACGCCCGGCGCCCGGATATGCCACGCTTGGGGGGCTTGGTTCCCATTCCGAGGAGTACGTCCGTGCCGGATACCGAACTGCCGGGTCTCATCGGCCCCTACCGGGTGGTGGACCGGCTCGGCGAGGGCGGGATGGGCACCGTGTACGTCGGGCTGGACCGCTCGGGCCGCAAGGTCGCCATCAAGGTGATCAGGCGGGAGTTCGCGGCGGACCGGCAGTACCGGGCGCGGTTCGAGGCGGAGGTGTCGGCGGCGCAGCGGGTCCGGCCGTTCTGCACGGCGCCCGTCCTCGACGCCGACCCCACGGCCGACCCGCCGTACCTCGTGACCGAGTTCGTCAACGGGCCCAGCCTCGACGACGCGGTCGTGAAGGACGGGCCGCTGCGCGGCGCCGACCTGGAGGCGGTCGCGGTCGGGATCGCGACCGCGCTGACCGCCATCCACGACGCGGGCGTCGTGCACCGCGACCTCAAGCCCGCGAACGTGCTGCTGTCCACGTTCGGGCCGCGGGTCATCGACTTCGGCATCGCCCGCTCGATGGACGGGACGCGGCTGACCGCGACGGGCGGCATCATCGGCACGCCCGCGTTCATGGCGCCGGAGCAGTTGTACGGGCAGGGCGCGACCCCGGCGTCCGACGTGTTCGCCTGGGGCGCGACCGTCGCGTTCGCCGCCTGCGGCAGGCCGTGCTTCGGCGGCAACTCGATCCCGGCGATCATTCACCGGATCGTCAGCGGCGAGCCGGACCTCACCGGGCTGAGCGGCACCCTGCTGAGCACGGTGCGGGCGGCGCTCGCCAAGGACCCGGCGGACCGGCCGTCCGCCCAGGCCGTGCTCGACCGCCTGATCTCCAGCGGAGCGTCCCGCCAGCAGGCGCCGGGGCCGGGGCCGCGCACGGGGGTCTTCCCCGCGCCCTCCCAGGTCAAGCCGCCGACGTCCTCCTCGGTCAAGCCGCCTACGTCTTCCTCGGTCATGCCGGGTGTGTCCTCCACGCCTTCCTCGTCGTCGCGTTCGGCGGCGCCCTCTTCGGGGTCGTCCGCGCAGCCTCCGGCGACGTCCGGGCCGCCGCCGTCGCCGGCGCTCGCGACCGGTGAGGCGGAGGCGCTGGTCGAGCGCCAGTACCGGCAGGCCGCGCAGGCGGGCGATCCGGCCGCGATGCGCAACCTGGCCATCCTGCTCAGCCAGCAGGGGCGGACGGCGGAGGCGGAGACCTGGAACCAGTACGCCAACGCGGTGGCGGCCCGCGCCGGGACCTATCCGCAGAGCGGCGGCTACGGCGCCTACGGCGCGCAGACCCGGCCGCCGCACCTCGCCGGAACGCAGACGCCTCACCTGGCGGGTACGCAGGCCCCCCACATGGGGCCCGCGGTGCACCCGCACGCTAAGGCGCGCTACAACCACGCCGCGATCTACTCGCTGTCGTTCGGGCTGGTCGGCCTGATCACGTGCGGGCTGCCGTCCATTCCGGCGATCGTCGCGGGGCACATGGCGTGGGTCAAGATGCGGCGGACCGGCGAGCGCGGCATGGGCATGGCGGTCACCGGGATCGCGCTGGGCTGGATCATGGTGGCGTTCTGGGCGCTGGTCGCGTTCGGCTGGTCGCTCCCGGACGAGCCCGCCCCCTAACCGCGGCGGATATTGCGTTGCGGGCGGTGCCGGTGCGCTGGCACCGTAGAGGACGTCAGCCCGTCGAGGACGGGCGACACGAGACTTCGGGAGGAGGACCGGCCATGGCACTCGCACAGCTCCGTTATCGACTGCCCCAGGCGTCGCCCGCGCGCCCCGGCCGGTATTCCCTCTAGAACTGGCCGAGCCGCAGCGAGTGACGCCGCCTCGCGACCCATCATGCGGCTCTACTCCAATTGGCAGAGAGGCCACTTTCAGGAAGTGGATGTTCCGGGTTCGAGTCCCGGGAGCCGTACGCATGCCCCTGTAGTCCAACGGCAGAGACGGCAGCATGAGGTGCTGTGCGATGCGGGTTCGAATCCTGCCAGGGGTACGACGCGGTTCCCGTCCGGACGGGGACCGCGAGGGGCGGCGCCGACGCGGGAGAGTCGGGCCTGGCTGTAACCCAGGTGCCTCGCGCTGAGTGGGTTCGAATCCCACCCGCCCCACCGGCCGGTCCGGGACGCCGTTTGCCAGCGACCCGGTGCTGAACTAATGTCTGGACATGTGTCCAGTGAACAGCGGCTGACGACCGAGCCCACCCGGCGCCGCCTCACCGAGCGGCAGGCCGACACGGTGCGGCGGCTGACCGACGCGGCCGTGGCCGAGGTGCGCGAGACGGGCTACGAGGGCCTGACGGTCCGGAACGTGGCCCGGCGCGCGGGGGTGGCCCCGGCGACCGCCTACACCTACTTCGCGTCGAAGAACCACCTCATCACCGAGGTGTTCTGGCGGCGGCTCAGCGCGCTCCCCCCGGTCGAGGCGGGCGGTCCGCCGGCCGGGCGCGTGGTCGCGGTGCTCCGCGAGATCGCCCTGCTCGTCTCGGACGAGCCGGAGCTCGCGGCGGCCTGCACCACGGCGATGCTCGGCACCGACCCCGACGTCCGCGAGCTGCGGGAGCGCATCGGCATCGCGATCCGCGACCGGCTCCGCGCGGCGCTGCGCGAGCTGGACGACCCGAAGGTCCTCGGCGCGCTGGAGCTGGCCTACGTCGGCGCGCTCGTGCACGCGGGCATGGGCTACACGTCCTACGCCCGGATGGCCGACCGGCTGGCCGAGATGGCCGAGCTCATCCTTCCCGACCCCGAATGAGGTGACGGCCGTGGACGCGAGTTCGCGAGTCTCCTACAACCCGTTCGACTACGCCGTCCACGAGGACCCCTACCCCTTCTACGCGCGGCTCCGCGAGGAGGCGCCGCTCTACCGCGACGAGGAGCTCGGCTTCTGGGCGCTGTCCCGGCACGCCGACGTCGCGGCGGCGTTCCGCGACCATGTCACGTTCTCCAGCCGGAACGGCGTCTCCATCGAGCCGAGCGCGTGGGGTCCGGACGCGCACCGGACGATGTCGTTCCTCGGCCTCGACCCGCCGAGCCACACCCGCATGCGGACGCTCGTCTCGAAGGGCTTCACGCCCCGGCGGGTCAAGGAGATGGGCCCCGGCATCCTGGAGCTGACCCGCCGCCACCTGGAGCCCGCGCTGGAGAAGGGCGAGTTCGACTTCGTCGCCGACTTCGCCGGCCTGCTGCCCATGGACGTCATCTCGCGGATGATGGGCGTCCCCGAGGCCGACCGGGCGGAGGTGCGCAGGCTCGCGGACCTGGTCGTCCACCGCGAGGAGGGACTGAACGACGTCCCGCCCGCCGGGATCGACGCCGCCCTCACCCTCGTCGCCTACTACCAGGACATGGTCGCGGAGCGGCGACGCGCCCCGGCGGACGACCTGACCTCCGCGCTGCTCGAAGCGGAGATCGACGGCGACCGGCTCGGCGACGGCGAGGTCATCGCGTTCCTGTTCCTCATGGTCGTCGCCGGGAACGAGACGACGACCAAGCTGCTGGCCAACGCCCTGTACTGGGGGTCGCTCAACCCCGGCGAGGCCGCCAAGCCGTTCGCCGACCCGGCGCGGGTGGACGACTGGGTGGAGGAGACCCTCCGCTACGACACCTCCAGCCAGATGCTCGCCCGGACGGTCGCCCGCGACGTCACCCTGCACGGGCGGCGCGTCCCGGAGGGGGAGCGGATGCTGCTGCTGGTCGGGTCCGCGAACCGCGACCCGCGGGCGTTCGAGCGGCCCGACGCCTACGACCTCGACCGCGACACCTCGCGGCTCGTCAGCTTCGGCGGCGGCCGGCACTTCTGCCTCGGCGCGAACCTCGCCCGGCTGGAGGCGCGGATCGCGCTGACCGAGCTGGTGCGGCACGTCGCGTCCTACGAGGTCGACCGGGAGCGCGCCCGGCGCGTGCACTCGGTGAACGTCCGCGGCTTCGCGTCCCTGCCCGTCCGGGTCGCGCTTCGCCGGACGATGTGCGCGTCCTAGATCTGCCCTTCCGGCTTCGGCGGGATCGTCGCCCTGATGGCGGTGCCCAGCTCGATCAGGACGTCGCCCGGCGGGGTGTACTTGACCGGGACGGTCACCTCGACATAGGCCTGCCGTGCCACGGCGGTCCATGTGACCGGGCGGGCGACGGGCTCGCCGAACCAGTCGATCCCGTTGATCGTCACGAGCTGCGACTCGGGCCGCAGCGCGCTCGGCCGGGGCACCCCGCAGCGCAGCGCGATCGCGGGCGACCCCCACGCGGCCGTCAGCGGCGAGTCGGGGGAGGTGTCGCGCGCGCCCTGCCCGTGCACCTTCTCGGGGAGCCGCAGGCCCTCGCACAATCGTGCGGTCGCCGCGTCCGGACGGGGGACGGGGACCTGCACCGCCGTGTCGCCGCACGCGGCCGCGAGCAGGACCAGGCCCGCGAGCACCGCGCCCGCGCGGGCCGGCCGGCCGCGGCGCCGCGCCGGCGCGCTAGATGTGGACGATCGGGCACGTGAGGGTGCGGGTGATCCCCTCCACCGCCTGGATCTGCGCGACGACGAGCTTGCCCAGCTCGTCAACATTCCGCGCCTCCGCTCGGACGATCACGTCGTAGGGACCCGTGACGTCCTCCGCCAGGGTGACCCCGGGGATGCCGGCGATCTCGCCGGCGACCTCGGCCGCCTTGCCGACTTCGGTCTGGATGAGGATGTAGGCCTGCACCATCACGTCCTCCCCGGGCGGAGAAATAGCCGTCGGACGGTCACCGTATCGTGTTACGCGCCGCGACGGGCGGCCGGGGGTGTCCGAGATTGTTCCTTTTCCCCCTGCCCGCGCGCGTTGATCCGGACGGCGGGGAAGCGGGAACGGGACGCATGGGAACGATCGGGGAGCTGGGCGAGTTCGGCCTCATCGGGAGGCTGACGCGGCGGCTGCCGCAGGCGTCCCCGGTGCTGCTCGGGCCGGGCGACGACGCGGCGGTGGTCGCCGCCCCGGACGGGCGGGTGGCCGCGACGGCCGACCTGCTCGTCGAGGGCCGCCACTTCCGCCGCGACTGGTCGGGCCCCTACGACATCGGCCGCAAGGCCGCCGCGCAGAACCTCGCCGACATCGCCGCCATGGGCGCCCGGCCGACCGCGCTGCTGGTCGGGTTCGCGGCCCCGCTCAGCACGGACACCGCCTGGGCCGAGCGGCTCTACGACGGCCTCGCCGACGAGTGCCGGGCCGTGGGGGCCTCGGTCGCCGGCGGCGACGTCGTCGGTGCGTCCGAGATCACACTCGCCGTCACCGCGCTCGGCGACCTCGCCGGCCGGCCGCCGCTGACCCGGTCGGGGGCCCGCCCCGGCGACGTCGTGGCCGTCCGCGGCCGGCTCGGCCTGTCCGCCGCGGGGATGCGGCTCCTCGCCGAGGGGCGCGACGGCCCCGCCGAGCTGCTGCTGGCGCACCGGCGCCCGCAGCCGCCCTACGAGGCGGGGGAGGAGGCGCGGTCGCTCGGCGCCACCGCGCTGCTCGACGTCAGCGACGGGCTCGTCCAGGACCTCGGGCACATCGCCGCGGCCAGCGGGGTGCGGATCGACGTCGACTCCGCGGCCCTGCACGTCCCGGACGTCCTCGGTCCGGACGGGCTCCGCGACGTCCTGACCGGCGGCGAGGACCACGCGTTCGCCGGAACCTTCCCCCCGGCGGCCGCGCTGCCCCCGTCCTGGAACGCCGTCGGCGTCGTCGCGGAGGGGACGGGCGTGCGCGTGGACGGGCGCCCGGCAGAGGGCGGCGGATGGGACCATTTCCGTCCTTGAACGCGGGCCGGACGGAGCGCGACGACTCGGGCGCGTTCCCGCATCCGGTAGGCATGATCGGTACCGGTTTGGTATACATCCTGTGATCGAAGAGGAATGGGATGGGACGACACACCAAGCACGAGCAACCGGACGACGAGCCCGCGCCGGACGCCCACGCGTCCCCGGGCCAGTTCTTCGGAGCCCCTCCCGGCCCCTCCTACGACGCCTTCTCCGGCCCGACGGACGACCAGGTCTTCGTGTCGTCCTACGAGCGCCCGTCCGCGCCGCCCGGCGGCCGGCAGCCCGCTCCTCCGCAGGCCGCGGAACGCCAGCACGGGCCGCCCGCCGGGTCCTTCTTCGCAGCGCCCGACGCCGGCGTCCGCGCGACCCGGCAGGACGTCCCGATCGCCTTCGGAACCCCGGCGCATACCGGTCAGGAAACCCCAGAGCGCGACGCCCGTCTCGACTACGGGGCGGCGGCATCCGACGCCCGCATCGGGCAGGACGACCGTACCGACGAGCCCGAGAGCCCGGGCTCCGGCGAGTCCCGCAAGAATCGCGTATCCCGGCTGTTCTCGCTGCTCCCCGTTCCCTTGCTTCCGATCGTCGCGCTGGTCGTCGCGGTGGGCATCGTCGCCTACGCGCTCAGCACCCAGCAGATCTCCCTCAACTTCGCCGGCGGCGCCCCCAAGGACCCGACCGGCAACGCGCAGGACAGCCAGGTCTCGCAGCGCGGTCCCGGGCAGCGGGCCAGCCGCGGTGCCGGACGCCCCGACGGCCTCGTGGTCGCGTTCAGGGTCGCCTCGCGCACCCCCGGCGCCTTCAGGGCCACCGCCACCATCACGAACCAGGGCGGCGCGCCCGTCACGAGCTGGGCCATCGCCTTCAAGATCCGGAACGCCTCGGTGCGGACCGTGACCGGCGGCACCGTCGTGCGGACCGGCGCGCTCGCCCACGTCCGCGGCGCGAGCACGATCGCGCCCGGCGGGACCGTGCGGATCACCTTCACCGCCACCGGCACCCCCGCCAGGCCGTACTACTGCCTGCTGAACCGGCTCGCCTGCACGCTCGTCTGAGCGCCTCCACCGCCCCGCCCGTGACGAAGTGCCACGATCCGGGCAGTCCGCCTTAGGGTGGACGGCATGCCGCAGAACTCGCCCGCCCCCCGTCCGCAGGCCCCGCCGCTCGTCCTCACGATCGCGGGATCGGACTCGGGCGGAGGCGCCGGGATCCAGGCCGACCTGAAGACGATGCTCGCGTTCGGCGTGCACGGGATGAGCGTGATCGCCGCCGTCACCGCGCAGAACTCCCTCGGCGTCCAGGGCTACTGGGAGCTGCCGCCCGGGGCGGTGCGCGCCCAGCTCGACTCGGTGCTGTCCGACATCGGCGTGGACGCGATCAAGACCGGGATGCTGGCGTCCACGGCCCTCGTCGAGACGGTCGCCGAGGCGCTGCACGCCTCCGCCGCCCCCGCGGTCGTCGACCCGGTCGGCGTCTCCAAGCACGGCGACCCGCTCCTCGCGCCCGACGCCGTCGACGCCGTCCGGACGGCGCTGCTGCCCGCCGCGACCGTGGTCACGCCGAACCTGTACGAGGTCGAGCAGCTCACCGGCGTCAAGGTCGTGGACGAGTCGGGCCTGCGCGAGGCCGCCGAGGCCGTCCGGGCGCTCGGCCCCCGCTGGGTGCTGATCAAGGGCGGCCACCTGCCGGGCGAGCCCTGCGACCTGCTGTTCGACGGGGAGCGCGAGTACCGCTTCAGCGCCCCCCGGCACGACAACCGGCACACCCACGGCACGGGCTGCACCCTCGCGTCCGCGATCGCGTCCCGGCTGGCGGTGGGCGACGACGTCCCGGCGGCGGTGGGCGCGGCCAAGGAGTACGTCACGGGCGCCATCGCCGCGGGCTTCCCCCTCGGCGCGGGCATAGGCCCCGTCGACCACGCCTGGCGCCACCGCACCTGACCCCGGCCCACCCAACGCGACAGTGGCTGGGGGTGGACATGCGAAAGTCGGCTCATCGCGTAGGTGCGATGAGCCGACTCGAAGTTCGCTGATCCGCTGGCGCCCGGGTGGGCCCGGGGACTGCCGCGGGGGCCGTCAGACGGTCGGCTTGACGACCTTGCCGGCCTTGATGCAGGACGTGCAGGCGTTGATCCGCTTGGTGCTGCCGTTCACGACGGCGCGCACGCGCTGGATGTTGGGGTTCCAGCGGCGCGGGGTGCGGCGGTGCGAGTGGGAGACGCGCATGCCGAAACCGGGTCCCTTGCCGCAGACGTCGCAGACGGAAGCCACGGGAAACTCCAAGTGGGTGTCGATGCTCTGAACGGAGCGCCGCCCGTCGCCGTCGCCGCGGCGAGCCGGACATCGTGGGCGCTACCTGATGGCGCCCCGGGACGAGGCGCACGAATCAGAGTAGCCGACGGCGCGTCGGGTAGGCGAATCGGCCGGGACCTACCAGGGGTTCGGCGCCGTCCGGCCGGTTCCCTTGGAACGGGTCCGCACGGTACAGAAGTAGCGCATGTCCGGGCGGCGGAAGGAAGGGGCAGGTGTGGGCGGAGTCCTCGACGGGGCGGCGGTACGGCGGTGGAGCAGGCTCGCGGCGGACGCGCTCGGCCGGACCCGGGGGGAGATCGACGCGCTGAACGTCTTCCCCGTCCCGGACGGGGACACCGGCACCAACCTGCATCTGACGGTGCTCGCGGCGGCCGACGCGGTGGACGAGCTCCCGGCCGGGGCGGGCCTCGCCGAGACGTGGCGGGCGCTGGCCCAGGGGGCGCTGCTCGGTGCCCGGGGCAACTCCGGCGTGATCCTCAGCCAGGTGTTCCGGGGTCTCGCGGACGTCCTCGGCCGGGTCGAGGAGGAGCCGGAAGGCGCGGCGCCCGGCGGCGGGGCGGGGTTCGCCGGGGCCTTGGAACACGCGTCGGGGCTCGCGCGGGGAGCGGTGGAGCATCCCGTCGAGGGAACGATCCTCAGCGTCCTGGCCGCCGCCGCGTCCGAGGCGTCCGCCGCGTCCAAGGGGGCCGAGGCGTCCGGAAGCGGCCTCGCCGGTGCCGTGCGCGCTGCGGCCGCCGGAGCTCGCCGGGCATTGCGCAGCACCACGAGCCAGCTCGACGTGCTCGCGCGCAGCGGTGTCGTCGACGCGGGCGCCGCCGGGCTCTGCGTGGTCCTCGACGCCCTCGCCGCCGTGGTCACCGACGAGTACCCGGAGCGCTACGAGGTGCCCGCCCGCACCGCCGGGCGGACGGCCCTGCCGGAGCCGGAACCCGAGACGCCAGGCCCCGGCTACGAGGTCATGTACCTGCTGGACGCCCCGGACGGCGCCGTCCACGAACTCCGGGAGAAGCTCGACGGGCTCGGCGACTCGCTCGTGGTCGTGGGCGGGGACGGGCTGTGGAACGTCCACGTCCACGTGGACGACGCCGGGGCGGCGATCGAGGCGGGTCTCGCCGCCGGGCACCCGCACCGCATCCGGGTGACCTACCTCCACGCCCCCCACGAGGACCCGCACGCGCCCCACGCGCCGCACCGCGGCCGCGCCGTGATCGCGGTGACCGCCGCCGGGGGGCTCGCGACGCTGTTCGAGGAGGCCGGCGCCCGCGTCGTCCGCCGCGAGCCGGGCACGGTGCCGCCGCTGGCGGTGCTGGCGGAGGCGATCCTGGCGGCCGGCGACGAGGTCGCCGTGCTGCCGAACGAGCCGGAGGTCCTCGCGCTCGCCGAGGCCGCCGCCGAGCGGGCCCGGGACGGCGGGGCGCGGATCGCGGTGGTGCCGACCAAGGCGTCCGTGCAGGGGATGGCGGCGCTCGCGGTGCACGATCCGATGCGCCGCTTCGCCGAGGACGTGATCGCGATGACCCGGGCCGCCGGGGCGACCCGCTTCGGGCATCTGGAGGTCGCCGCGGAGGAGGCGGTGACCAGCGTGGGCCTGTGCCAGCCCGGCGACGTCCTCGGCCTGATCGAGGGCGACGTCGCGATGATCGGCGCGGACGTGGCCGGAGTGGCGTGCCAGGTCCTGGACCGGATGCTGTCGGGCGGCGGCGAGCTCGTCACGGTGATCGTGGGCACGCACGCGCCGCCGGGGCTCGCCGCGGCGCTGGAGGACCACCTGCGCGAGCGGCATCCCGACGTCGAGGTCGGCGTCTACGACGGCGGGCAGGAGCGGTACCCCGTTCTCATCGGCGTCGAGTGAATCCCGTCACCGGCATGGGCTAGAAAAGACTGCGTGACGAATCTCGGCGAGCCGTTGCGCAAGGTCCTCGGCGACAAGACGGCCAAGGTGCTGGAGAAGGGCCTCGACCTGAGCACGGTCGGCGACCTGCTGCACCACTACCCGCGCCGTTACGCCCACCGGGGCGAGCTGACGCCGCTGAGCGGGCTCCAGGACGGCGAGCACGTCACGGTCATGGCGGAGGTCGTGAAGGTGCAGGGCCGCAGCCTGACCCGCAGCCCCGGCTACGTCCTGGAGATCACCGTCACGGACGGGACGGGCCAGCTCAAGCTGAGCTTCTTCGGCCGCAAGGGGTCCTACAAGGCCGAGCACGAGCTGTCCCCGGGCACCCGCGGCCTGTTCGCGGGCAAGATCAGCACCTACGTGCCGCGCAGCGGGAAGGCGCAGCGGCAGCTCACCCACCCGCAGTACAAGGTGGTCGCGGAGAAGACCGCCGAACAGGCCGCGCAGGAGTGGGCCGACGAGATCATCCCGATCTACCCGTCCACCAAGGGGCTGGACATCGAGACGATCGGCAAGTCCGTGCAGACCGTCCTCGACCAGCTCGACCTGCCCGCCGACCCGATGCCCGCGGCGCTGCTCGGCCGCCGCCGCCTCATCGGGCTGCGCGAGGCGTACGAGGGCATCCACCGGCCGCGGAGCTGGGAGGAGCTGGGCCGGGCGCGGGCCCGGCTGAAGTGGGACGAGGCGTTCGTCGTCCAGATCGCGCTGGCGCGGCGGCGGCGGGCGGCGGCGGCCCTCCCGGCGACGCCGCGCCCGCCGTCCTTCGGCGGCCTGCTCGCCGAGTTCGACCAGCGCCTGCCGTTCGAGCTGACCAAGGGCCAGCGCGAGGTCGGCGACGAGATCGCGGCCGACCTGGCGCTGGAGCATCCGATGCACCGCCTCCTCCAGGGCGACGTCGGCGCGGGCAAGACGGTGGTGGCGCTGCGGGCGATGCTCCAGGTCGTGGACGGCGGCGGCCAGGCGGCGCTGCTCGCGCCGACGGAGGTCCTCGCCCAGCAGCACTACCGCTCGATCACCGGGATGCTCGGCGACCTCGCGCAGGCGGGGCAGCTCGGCGGCGCCGAGCACGCCACCCGGGTCGCGCTGCTGACCGGCTCGCAGGGCGCGAAGGCGCGCAAGGCGGCGCTGCTGGACGCGGCGTCCGGCGCGGCGGGCATCGTCGTCGGCACGCACGCGCTGCTCCAGGAGAGCGTGCAGTTCGCCGACCTCGGCCTGATCGTCGTGGACGAGCAGCACCGCTTCGGCGTCGAGCAGCGGGACGCGCTGCGCGAGAAGAGCGGCGGCGGCCGCCCGCACGTCCTCGTCATGACCGCGACGCCGATCCCGCGGACCGTCGCCATGACGGTCTTCGGCGACCTGGAGACCTCGGTGCTCGGCCAGCTCCCGGCGGGCCGCTCGAAGATCGACACGCATGTGGTGCCGCCGGAGCGGCCCGCGTTCCTCGCCCGGACCTGGGAGCGCATCCGGGAGGAGGCGGCGCAGGGCCGGCAGATCTACATCGTGTGCCCGCGGATCGGCGAGCAGGAGGGCGACGAGGGCGACGCCGTCCCGGCCGACGAGGGCGAGCGCGACCGCAGGTCCCCGCTCGGGATCATGGAGTTGCTGCCCAGGCTGGAGGAGCTGCTGTCCGGGCTGCGGATCGGCGTCCTGCACGGCAAGCTGCACCCCGACGAGAAGGACGCGGTGATGCGCCGCTTCACCGAGGGCGAGCTGGACGTCCTGCTCGCCACCACGGTCATCGAGGTCGGCGTGGACGTGCCCAACGCGACCGTCATGGTGATCATGGACGCGGACCGGTTCGGGGTGTCCCAGCTCCACCAGCTCCGCGGTCGCGTCGGCCGGGGCTCGCTGCACGGGCTGTGCCTGCTGGTGACCGACGCGGAGCCGGAGAGCAAGGCCCGCGAGCGGCTCGACGCGGTCGCCTCCACCACCGACGGGTTCAAGCTCTCGCGCCTCGACCTGGAGCAGCGCCGGGAGGGCGACGTGCTCGGCGCGGCGCAGGCGGGCCGCGCGTCGAGCCTGCGGCTGCTCACGCTCCAGAAGGACGAGGACGTCATCCGCGACGCCAGGGAGGAGGCGTCCGCGCTGGTCGAGGCCGATCCCGACCTCGCGGACCACCCCGGCCTCGCCACCGTCCTCGACTCGCTCCTGGACGAGGACCGCGCCGGCTTCCTGGAGAAGGCCTGAGCCTCCCTATATTTCCGACTGATTAAGTTGACAAACGGGCGGGCGCGGGTCACGATGGGAGCGTGAACCCGCATGCCGCCCTGACCGCCCGCCTGCACGTCGATCTCCGGCGGCAGGCCAGTGCCCTGTGTTCCCGTCGCTGATCCGCTCCCCTCTCGGGCCCGGCGACCGCGTCCGGCCCGTCCTGGATCCGACGGCTCAGGAGGCCGCATCATGACGATCATCAGCCATGGCACCGACGCCGCGCGCCCGCGCGGCACCGATCCCGCCGACCCCCGTCCCGCCGACTCCGGCTTCGACGCGGGCTCCATCTTCGCCGGAAGCGAGCCCGCCGCGCCCGAGCCCGCACCGGCCGGGGCTCACGACGGGTCCCTTGCCCCCGCGGCGGACGTCCTCGCACGCGTCGGCGAGCTCGACCGCATCGAGGACCCCCGCGTCGAGGACGTGCAGGAATACCTGCGCGACACCGCGCCGGAGGTGCGCGCCGCCGTCCTGAAGGTCCTCACGCGGGCGGCCCGCGAGGGCTCCGCGCCGCGCGACACCGGCGACACCCTCGCCTGGGCGCTCGCCGACGACCACGAGGACGTCCGCCGCCTCGCCGCCGACGCGCTGCGGACCCTGCCCGAGCTCTACCTCGGCGACGAGGGCGTCGAGGCCCTCCAGCTCGCCGCCGCCCGCGGCCGCGACGCGTTCGTCCGCGCGACCGCCGCCGACCTCCTGGAGATCCTCACCCGGGGCGCCGCCGAGCTGTACGCCCAGGGCCTCCAGGAGGACGAGCCGCAGGTGCGGATCCAGGCCGTGCTCGGCCTGGTCGCGCTGCGCGCGGTGACCGAGGTCGCCGAGGCCGCCGACGACCCGTCCCGCGAGGTGCGGGTGGCGGTCGCCGAGGGGCTCGGCAGGCTCGCGCGCCCGGCCGGGCTGTCCGCGCTGGAGCACCTGCTCACCGACCACGACCCCGTCGTCCGGATGGCGGCGCTCGACACCGCCGCCGAACTCGGCGTGCCCGCGCCCCTGGAGGGACGGGTCGTGACCGCGACCGCGCACGCGAGCTGGCAGGTGCGCCGCCGCGCCGTGCTCGCGCTCGGCGCCGCCCACCCGGACGTCGCCGTCCGGCCGCTCGTCAACGCCCTCCGGGACCGCACGGTGGACGTCCGCCGCGCCGCCGTCCAGGCGCTGGAGCGGTGGGCCGCCGACCGGCCTGAGGTCGTCACGGCGCTGACCGAGGCGCTCACCGACCCCGACCCGGGAGTGCGCACCCAGGTCCGCTGGGCGCTCGCCTGACCGAGCCGCCGCTCCGCCGCACGGCGGAAGGCGGACTCTCGTGATCCGCGGTCGCGCGGGCCGCGATGCGGGCGGGACGTTCCGGGGTGGGGGCGACCTGCCCGCTTCAGGGCCCGCGCGACCGCGGATCACGAAACGGCACGACCCTCGTGACCGGGCGCAGGTCACGGAGTGGACACGCACGATCACAGCCTTCTAACGAGTGCGGGCGGCAGGGGCCGCCGTCCGCTCCCGCGGGTAGAGGTCCCCGTGGCGGTTCAGCACGCGACGGAGGAGAACCCATGGCGCCCCGGCCCCTGCTCCCCGGCGACCCGGACCGGCTGGGCCGGTACGAGCTGCTGGGCCGGCTCGGCGAGGGCGGCCAGAGCATCGTCTACCTGGGACGATGCCCCGACGGCGGGCAGGCGGCGGTCAAGCTCCTGCGCGCGGGGTTCAGCGACCAGCCCGAGTGGCGGGCCCGGTTCGAGCGCGAGCGGAAGGTCATCGGACGGGTCGCCGGGTTCTGCACCGCGCGGGTCCTGGACGCCGACGTCTCCGGGGAGCCGCCCTACGTCGTCAGCGAATACGTGCCGGGCCCGTCGCTCACCGGCCTGGTCACCGGGCAGGGCCCGCGCACCGGAACCGACCTCGAACGGCTCGCGGTCGGCACCATCACGGCCCTGACCGCGATCCACCGCGCGGGCATCCTGCACCGCGACTTCAAGCCGTCCAACGTGCTGATGGGTCCGGACGGCCCGCGCGTCATCGACTTCGGCATCGCGCGGGCGCTCGGCTCGGCGGCGAGGAAGAGCGGCAGCGTGGTGGGCACCCCGTCCTACATGGCCCCCGAGCAGGTCGCCGACGGCGACCTCGGCGCCGGCGTCGACCTGTTCGCCTGGGGCGCGACGATCCTGTTCGCGGCGACCGGACGGCACCCCTTCGGCAACGACACCCTCTCGGCCGTCTTCCACCGCATCCTGTACTGCGACCCGGACCTCTCCCCGCTGCCCGGATCACTCCGCGACACCGTCGCGTCCTGCCTCGCCAAGGACCCGGGAGAGCGCCCCGAGGCACAGCAGGTCCTCCTGGACCTGCTCGGCCGCCAGATCCCTCTCACCCCCGAAGAAGAACGCGCACTGAGCACAGACGCCCACCCCACCGTCCAAGACCCCCTTCCCGCCCCACCGCCCGCCGCGACACTCGCGCCGCCTGCCACCCATTCACCCTCCGCGTCGTCCTCCGCCGCGCACACGTTTCCCGTGTCAGCTCAGGCCGATTCCTCCGTGTCGCCCCCGGTCGCGACGTCTTCGGCTGCGACGCCCGCCTCGCCCATCACGCATGCGCCCTTCGCGTCGCCTCCGGCTGGGGCGCCCGCCACCGCTGTGCCCGCGTCAGCTTCCGCCGCGATGCTCGCGGCGCCTGTCACGCATGCGGCCTCGGCGGCGTCTTCCGCCGCGCACACGTTTCCCGCGTCAGCTCAGGCTGGTTCGTCTGGGTCGCCTCCGGTTGCGACGCCAGCGTCGTCGTCCGCTGCGATGCCTGGGCTTGTGGATCCGGTGGCGGCTTTCGCCTGCTCGGGTTCGGGTGGGGGGCAGGCGCGCCCGCGATGGGGCAGGCGGCGGATCGTGGTCGTCATGGTTCCGGTCGTCCTGCTGGCCGCGGCCGGAACGGCGTGGAGGGTGGCGTCGAGCGGCTCCCCGGCTGAGCTCGCCAGCGCGGATCAGCGTCCGGTGGCCGTTCCGCCGCCGGACGCGGTCGAAGCCGTCGGGCCCGCCGCCGAGGCGATCAGGGCGGTGCTCACGATCGGCCACGCGTCGCTCGAACGGAACGCGTCCGCCGCGCACCGGCTCGCGACGTCCCGGTACGGCGCCGAGTACGACCGGCAGCTCGCCACGCCGGGTTACCTCGACGAGCTGCGGGCGAGGGACGGCTCGGTCGCCGCCGACGTCATCGACTCCGCCGTCGTGACCGCCGTGCCCGGCCGGGTGACGGTCCTCGCCTACGTGCGGCGGACGGTCCGCGCGCGGGACGCCGGGCCGGAGCGGCTGCACGATCCGATGCGCGCGACCATGGTCCGGGAGGGGAGCGGCTGGCTGCTCGACTCGCTCGCCATGCTGAAGGCGGGATCGGCGGGTGCGGACACGACCGGGGCGGCCTGGCCGGACGCGGCGGCGCGCGGAGTCATGGACGCCGTCGCGGGCGATCCCCGGATCGGGTCGGGGACACCGGTCGAGGTGGGGCTGCGCTCCGGCGCCGCCGACCGGATCACCGCTCTGGCCGCCGTCGGCGCCTGCGCGAAGGGCACCTGCACCGATCGCGACGGCATCACCGTCCGCCGCCTTGTTCTCGGGCGCGTCGGCGGGGTCTGGCGGATCACCGGGTCCGAGCGTCTTTGAGCGGGGACTTCAGCGGGACGCGGGCGCGTCAGGGGCGAGGCGGCTGTGCGCGCCCGCCGGCCGTCGCCGCGATACTGGAGCGATGACCAGGGTGATCGCGGGGAGCGCGGGAGGGCGGCGGCTGGCCGTCCCCACGGGACGGGACACGAGGCCCACCAGCGACCGCGCCAGGGAGGGCCTGTTCTCCACCGTGCTGGCCCTGCTCGGACCCCTGGACGGGCTGCGGGTGGCCGACCTGTACGCCGGGTCCGGGGCCGTCGGGCTGGAGGCGCTGTCGCGGGGCGCCGCCCACGCGCTGCTCGTCGAGTCGCATCCGCGGGCGATGAGGGTCATCAGGCAGAACGCCGCCGACCTCGGGCTGCCGGGCGCGGTGCCGTGCGCCGACAAGGTGGAGCGCGCCGTGCGCAGGCCGCCGGACGAGCCGTACGACCTGATCTTCGCCGATCCGCCGTACGCGCTGCCCGACGCCGCGGTCACCGGCCTGCTGGAGGACCTGCGCGACCACGGCTGGGCCGCGCCGGACGCCCTCGTCGTCGTCGAGCGCGCCGCGCGCGGGCCCGCGCTCCGGTGGCCGCGCGGGTACGCGGCGGAGCGGGAGCGGCGGTACGGGGAGGCCGTGTTCTGGTACGGCCGCGCCGAGGGCGGAGCGTCCGCCGCTGATTGACGATCAAGCCGAGGCGTCGGGACGCCGGGGACGGGGTAGGGGCCCCGGCATGAGGCCGGGCATCGACCGTGCCGTGGGCTACAGCTGGGTCGTGGCGATCGTCATGGTGATCGCGCTGATGGCGAACGTCACCTACCTCCAGGGGTTCGAGGCACAGGACCTGCGCGACGATCCGCTGAACGCGCGCCAGTACGCCGACCGCAACAAGATCGACCGCGGTCCGATCGTCGCGGGCGGTGAGCGGCTGGCCTGGTCGGAGCCCGTGTCGGGCAAGAGGTACCAGCGCCGCTACCGGCAGAGCACCGTCTTCGCGCCGGTCACCGGGTACTTCTCGCCGTTCGCGCAGACGGGCCTGGAGAACGCGGAGAACCACATCCTGGACGGCACCGACGCCCGGCTCGCCACCACCAGCTTCGTCGACAAGCTGATCGGCAAGCACGTCCCGGGCGGCACCGTGGAGGCCACGATCGACCCGGACGCTCAGCGCGCGGCGTACGCGGCGCTCCAGTCCAGCGGGGGCCGCCGCGCCGCGGCCGTCGCGCTGGACGCGAAGACGGGGGAGATCCTCGTGCTGGCGTCCACGCCGTCCTACGACGCGAACGACGTGTCGGTGCTGAACGGGCAGCAGGCCCAGCGGGCGTTCAACCGGCTCAACGCCCAGCCGCTCAAGCCGCTGCTCGACAAGGCGACGAGCGAGCTGTTCCCGCCGGGGTCGACGTTCAAGACGGTCGTCGCGTCGTCCGCGCTGGTGGCCGGGAGCGGCGCCGACGAGCGGGTCCGGGCGGGCCGCAGCTACCGGCCGCCCGGCGCCGGGCGGGCGATCAGCAACGACGCGGGCGACATCGGCGGGCAGTGCGACCTGTCGGCGATCCCGCTGATCGACGCCTACGCCCAGTCCTGCAACACCACGTTCGCCTACATGGGCGCGGAGAGCCCGGGCAACGACGCCGTACACCGGGAGGCGGCCGAGTACGGCTTCGGCGCGCCGATCAAGATCGAGGACGGCATGCGCAGCGCCGCCAGCTCGTTCCCGCGGACGGACCAGCCGTCCCTCAGCGCCCTCGGCTCCATCGGGCAGGGCAGCACGGTCGCGACGCCGCTCCAGATGGCCATGGTCGCGGCCGGGGTCCTCAACGACGGGAAGGTCATGCGGCCGTACCTCGTCTCCAAGCTCACCGCCGCCGACGGGCAGGAGGTCGGGCGGGGGACGCCGCGGCAGCTGTCCCGCCCCCTGACGTCCGACCAGGCGTCGGACATGCGGCGGATGATGGAGGAGGTCGTCAGGACCGGGACGGGCAAGTCGCTCCAGGGCACGTCCGTGCTCGGCGGGAAGACCGGGACCGCCGACGTCGAGGGCGCCGCGTACAACGACCGGTGGTTCATCGGGTTCGGCCCGCGGAAGGACCCGCGGTACGCCGTCGCGGTGATGACGGAGGCGTCCGGGTACGGCATCGAGTCCGGCCCGATCGCCGCGAAGATCATCGACGCGCTCGCGGGCTGAACCCCGGGTGGCGGCGGCCCGAACGCGGTTTGGTACGGTCGCGCCGCAGGTCAGAAACCGGGACCGAAGGGGTTCACCTCGTGCGCCGTGTCGTCTGTCCGGGATCGTTCGACCCCGTCACCAATGGGCACCTCGACATCATCAGCCGCGCCTCCCGCCTCTACGACGAGGTGGTCGTCGCCGTGCTGATCAACAAGAACAAGAAGAGTCTCTTCACCGTCGACGAGCGCGCCGACATGATCGCAGAGGTGACCAAGGAGTACGGCAACGTCAAGGTCGACAAGTTCTACGGGCTGACCGTGGACTACTGCAAGAAGCAGGGCATCCCGGTGATCGTCCGGGGGCTGCGGGCCGTCAGCGACTACGAGTACGAGCTCCAGATGGCCCAGATGAACCACCGCATCGCGGGCGTGGAGACCCTGTTCATGGCGACGAACCCCGAGTACGCGTTCCTGTCCTCCAGCCTGATGAAGGAGGTCGTCAGGTTCGGCGGCGACATCTCCGGGCTCGTCCCCGACATCGTCCACGACCGGCTCGTGGAGCGGCTCAAGCGGGAGGACTGACCCCGGGACGCGGGGTGCCTGGTGGGGCGGGGCGCGAGTTGGGGCATCGCGCGGTGTCGGATACCCTGGGACATCGGCCATCACCGGCGGCGGCAGCCGCCGGTCCTCTGTGCGGCCGGCGACACCACTCACGAAAGCAGGAATCCGCTGTCTCGCCTCGATCCCAACGCCCCTCTGGTGCTCGACACCCGAGCCCTCAGCAGGCAGCCCGGGTCGTCGAGGGAGAAGATCCTGTCCGTCCCGGCGCCGGAGGACTTCGGCGTGGAGATGGTGGGGGTTCCCGAGGGCGCCTCCATCGAACTGGACCTGCGGCTCGAAGCGGTGCTGGAGGGCGTGCTCGTCACCGGCACGGCGAGGGTCCCGCTGGAGGGCGAGTGCGCCCGCTGCCTCGACCCGATCACGTCGGAGTTCGAGGCGGACTTCCAGGAGCTCTTCGTCTATCCTGACACCCGCTCCGGCGGGAACGCGGACGACGACGAGTTCCGACTCGAGGACGATCTGATCGACCTCGAACCGGTGCTCCGGGACGCGGTGCTGCTCGCGCTGCCGCTCTCGCCGCTGTGCCGGGACGACTGTCCCGGCCTGTGCCCGGACTGCGGTGCCCGGCTGGCCGACGCGGGCCCCGAGCACCACCACGACGTCGCCGACCCCCGGTGGGCGGCATTGCAGGGCCTGGCCGGCGGCGTGGCGCCGGTCCCCCCGACCGGGGGGAGCGGGGACGACGAGCCCCGCGGTTCAACCGACCGACGAGAAGGAAAGCAGGAGGGCTGACATGGCCGTCCCGAAGCGGAAGAAGTCGCGCAGCAACACGCGGCACCGTCGTTCGCAGTGGAAGACCGCTGCGCCGACGCTGGTCGAGTGCCCGACGTGCCGCGACCAGAAGCTGCCGCACACCGCGTGCGCGACGTGCGGCACCTACGACCGGCGGCAGGTCATCGCCCCGTCGGCCTGAGCCTTTCCCGCATCGTGGGGGGCGGATCCGCGCGGACGGCGCGGCCCGCCCCCCACGGTGCGCGCCAGGCACCCGACCACCCCGGCGCGTGACGCCGGCGTGGTGACCGGCGCGGAGACCTGCGCCCGGAGCCGTGGTGCACGCCGGGATCAACCGACCGGCGCGCACCTCGTCTTCGCGGACACTCCCCGGGTTCGTCCCGGACGGCCCGTCGGGCCCGGCCGCCGCCCGCATCGCGCGGGGCGGTTCCGGGACCGTCCGGCCACCCCTCCCGCCGTGCCCCTTCGCCGGCCCGGCCTCCGGCCGCCACGCGCTCCAGCGGCGACCGCGCGACGGCGCGGCCCCACGGCCTGCGAGGAGGGCCCGTGAGCAAGAAGCCCGACACCGCGCCCGACCGCGCGGAACTCACCCGCGCGCTCGGTGTCGACGTCACCGACGACCTGCTCGAACGCGCGCTGACGCACCGTTCGTACGCCTACGAGAACGGCGGCCTGCCCACCAACGAGCGCCTGGAGTTCCTCGGCGACTCGGTGCTGGGCCTCGTCGTCACCGACACGCTGTTCCGGGGCCATCCCGACCTTCCCGAGGGGCAGCTCGCGAAGCTGCGGGCCGCGGTCGTCAACATGCGCGCCCTCGCGGGCGTCGCCCGCGGCCTCGGCGTCGGCGCCCACATCCGGCTGGGCCGGGGCGAGGAGGGCACCGGCGGCCGCGACAAGGCCTCGATCCTCGCCGACACGCTGGAGGCGCTGATCGGCGCCGTCTACCTCGACCGCGGCCTGGACGAGGCGTCCGCGCTCGTGCACCGGCTGTTCGACGCGCTCATCACCCGTTCGGCCGGCCTCGGTGCCGGGCTGGACTGGAAGACCTCGCTCCAGGAGCTGACGGCGGTGGAGGAGCTCGGCGTCCCCGAGTACCACGTCGCCGAGAGCGGCCCCGACCACCAGAAGACCTTCCGCGCCTCGGTGCGCGTCGGCGGCACGACGTACGGGGCGGGCGAGGGCCGCAGCAAGAAGGAGGCGGAGCAGCACGCCGCCGAGGCGGCCTGGAACGCGATCCGCGAGATCGTCGTCCAGCGCGAGGCCGGTGCCGCGGCCGACGCCGGGGCCGACGCGCCTGCGGCAGGTGATGCCCCGGCCGACGCGGCGGGTGGTGTCGTGGGCGATACCGACGAGCAGGCCGGACGGTCCGACGGCTCCCGGTCTCCCGGGCTCGCCGGTGCCTGAGCTTCCCGAGGTCGAGGTCGTCCGCCGCGGCCTCGACCGCTGGACGACCGGCCGCGCCATCGCCGCCGCCGAGGTGCTGCATCCGCGCGCGGTGCGCAGGCACGCGGCCGGTCCCGCCGACTTCGCCGGACGGCTCGCGGGCCGGACCGTGCTGGCGCCGCGCCGCCGCGGCAAGTACATGTGGCTGCCCCTCCGCGACACCGCGGCCGGCGGCGGGCCGGGCGGCGGCGCGCCGGAGGAGGCGCTCCTCGCGCATCTCGGGATGAGCGGACAGCTCCTCGTCGGCGAACCCGACCGCGAGCGGGAGAAGCACCTGCGGGTCCGGATCGGCTTCACCGACGGCGGCCACGACCTGCGGTTCGTCGATCAGCGGACGTTCGGGCACCTCATGGTCTGCGACCTCGTCCCGGACGCGTTCGCGGGCGCGGGCGGGCCCGCGGACGCAGGTGGGCACGCCGTCGCGGCGGACCATGCGGACGGCTCCGGGCTCGTCCCGGCGCCCATCGTCCACATCGCCCCGGACCCGCTGGAGGACGCCTTCGACGAGGACGCGTTCTTCCGAGCGCTGCGGCGCCGCAAGACCGGGATCAAGCGGGCCCTGCTCGACCAGTCGCTGATCAGCGGGGTCGGCAACATCTACGCCGACGAGGCGCTGTGGCGGGCGAGGCTGCACTGGGCGCGGCCGACCGAGACCCTGACCCGGGCGGAGGCCGCGCGCGTCCTGGAGGGCGCCAGGGAGGTCATGGACGCCGCCCTGGCGGTCGGCGGCACCTCGTTCGACAGCCTCTACGTCAACGTGAACGGGGAGAGCGGGTACTTCGAGCGGTCGCTGGACGCCTACGGGCGCCGGGACGAGCCGTGCCGCCGCTGCGGCACCGCGATCCGCCGCGACGAGTTCATGAACCGCTCGTCGTACAGCTGCCCGACGTGCCAGCCCCGCCCGCGCCGGGCACGCTACTGAGTGATCTCGCTCATACAGGTGGGGGTTGGAATGGACCGGAGAGAGCACGAGGACGAGCGGCCCGGCGGCCTCGATGAGCCCGCCGGCGGGCAAGGCGGACCGGCGGGCGAGGACGAGACCGTCCGGCTGACCGCGTGGGTCCGCGGCCACGTGCAGGGCGTCGGGTTCCGCTGGTGGGTGCGGTCGAGGGCCCTTGAGCTGGGCCTGACCGGCAGCGCGGCCAATCTGCCGGACGGCCGGGTGGAGGTCGTCGCCGAGGGCCCGCGCGGCAAGGCGGAGCGTCTCCTGGAGCTGCTGGACGGCGGCGCGGCCCGTGGCCGGGCCCTTCCGGCGGGCGTCCCGGCCCGTCCCGGACGGGTGACGGGGGTGGCCGAGCGGTGGAGCGAGCCGCGCGGCGGGGCCTCCGGTTTCCAGGAACGGTGACCGGGTAGGGAATTCCGGTTTGTACCTGCTAAACTAGTGGAGACAGGTTGTTACCGGCCTGTGATGTGCGTCTTGACCAGGACACCGGCCGGTGCGACCCTAGACGATACGCGCACCGACTTCAGTCGATTATCGTGCGCGATCCCTGCTGGTTACTCAGCGTGGAGGACCCTTAGTCATGGCGAAGGCTCTACTCGGCCACGTCGGCGGTCCCGACCCCCGGATGGTCGCGGAGATGCGGCGCCTTCAGCAGCGCGTACGTGACCTGGAGGCCGAGCTCGTACGGCTCCAGGCGGAGAACGACGCGCTGGCGACGGCGACGGACGACGACGTGATGTCGCTTGCGGTGAAGGACCGTGAACCTGCGCTGACCTGATCGGCGCCTATTCTCGGGAGTCAACAAGGGACGCCGTGCCAAGGCGTCCCTTCTGTTTGCCCACCGTCCCGGCTTCGCGGCCGGAGGCCGTGCGCGGACCCGCCGAGGGCTCGCCGGCCCGCTCCGGGCGGACGTCCACGCGGCGGCCGCCCGGCGCTTCGCCGCACCGGCGGTCCGATGGGCGTACCCGGACACATCCCGTGACCCCCGGACACGCGGGTCGCGCGCTCTTTTCGGCATACCCTCGCGCGGGCACGGTCGCGGCGGTCAGACTTCGGTCAAGCATCCGTCCCGAAACGGTCTGTCCGATTGTGGCGGTAATGGCGGGCGGTGTCCCTATAAGGGACACTCGTCGTCCCGGGAACCGCCCATCCCAAACGTGCGGTCGGCCGTACCCTGGATCGCGTCGGACGCTCCCGTTGGGGCGGATGATGGCACATTGGAGGGGAACGGCCGCGCGGCTGCCAGGTCCAGACGACTCCGGCCGGTAGGGTGCGGACCTGCCCGTATCCGAGGCAGGCCCCGCCCGGAGCCCGCCCGCACCCGGAGGGAGGACGGCGAGCGCGTGTACCTGAAGAACCTGACCCTGCGCGGCTTCAAGTCCTTCGCGTCCTCCACCACGCTCAGGTTCGAGCCCGGCATCACCGCCGTCGTCGGCCCGAACGGGTCCGGCAAGTCCAACGTCGTCGACGCGCTCGCCTGGGTGATGGGGGAGCAGGGCGCCAAGTCGCTGCGCGGCGGCAAGATGGAGGACGTCATCTTCGCCGGCACCGCCAACCGGGCGCCGCTCGGCCGCGCCGAGGTCGTGCTGACGATCGACAACTCCGACGGCGCGCTGCCCATCGACTACACCGAGGTCACGATCAGCCGGCTGATGTTCCGGTCGGGGTCCAGCGAGTACGCCATCAACGGCGACTCCTGCCGCCTGCTCGACATCCAGGAGCTGCTCTCGGACTCGGGCATCGGCCGCGAGATGCACGTCATCATCGGGCAGGGCCAGCTCGACCGCGTCCTGCACTCGGGCCCGGAGGGGCGCCGCGCGGTGATCGAGGAGGCCGCCGGCGTCCTCAAGCACCGCAAGCGCAAGGAGAAGGCGCTGCGCAAGCTCGACGCGATGCAGGGGAACCTGACCCGCGTCCAGGACCTCACCGGCGAGCTGCGCCGCCAGCTGAAGCCGCTCGGCAAGCAGGCCGAGATCGCCCGCCGCGCCGCCGTGATCCAGGCCGACCTGCGCGACGCGCGGCTGCGGCTGCTCGCCGACGACCTCGTCACGCTGTCGACGCGGCTGGAGCAGGAGGCCGCCGACGAGGCTGCGATCCGCGCGCGCCGCGCCGAAACGGAGCGGGCGCTGAACGAGGCGCAGGAGCGCGAGGCCGTCCTGGAGGCGGAGGAGGCCGAGCAGGCGCCCCGGCTCGCCCAGGTGCAGGACACCTGGTTCCAGCTCTCGGCGCTGAAGGAGCGGCTGCGCGGCGTCGCCGACCTCGCCGCCGAGCGGCACCGCAACGCCGCCGAGGCCCGCGAGGAGGAGCGGCGCGGCCGTGACCCCGAGGACATGGAGCGCGAGGCGGCGGAGATCCGCGAGCAGGAGGAGATGCTCCGCGCCGCGCTGGAGGAGGCGCAGGACGGGCTGTCCGCCGCGGTGGATGAGCGGTCCGCCGCCGAGGACGCCCTCGCCGCCGAGGAGCGCCGCCTCCAGGCCGCCGCGCGCGCCGCCGCCGACCGCCGCGAGGAGCTGGCGCGGCTGCGCG
>NZ_CAACUY010000049.1 GCF_900659615.1 Actinomadura fibrosa
CCCCGGCGGGCCGCCGCCCGGACCCGGCGGCCTCGCCCCGGACGCCGCGGAGCGGCTGCGCGAGCGGCTGCGGGTGCTCGCGGGCTGCCTCGCCCTCACCGCGCTCTCGTTCGGCACCCGGCCCGGCGCGATCCTCGCCGACACCAAGATCGACATGGCGGTGAACCCGCTCGGGTTCCTCGGCCGCGCGCTGCACCTGTGGGACCCCGAGCAGTTCGGCCAGCTCCAGAACCAGGCCGTCGGCTACCTCTTCCCGATGGGCCCGTTCTTCGCGCTCGGCGACCTCGCCGGGATCCCCGCGTGGATCAGCCAGCGGATCTGGCTGGCGCTGCTGATGTGCCTGGCGTTCGCGGGCACGTGGCGGCTCGCCGTCCGGCTCGGGATCGGCGGCCCCGGCACCCGGGTGATCGCCGCGATGGCGTACGCGCTGGCGCCGAACGCCCTCGCGACGCTCGGCCAGATCTCGTCCGAGTACATGCCCGTCGCGATGCTCCCGTGGATCGTGCTGCCGCTCGTCACCGCGGCGTCCGGGCCGCCCGGCCTGGCCGGTGCCGTCGGCGGGGGCGGGGGACGGGCGCGCGCCGCGGCCCGGTCGGGGCTCGCCATCGCCTGCTGCGGCGGCATCAACGCGACCGCGACCGTCGCCGTCCTGGTCGTCCCGTTCGTGTACGTGCTGACGCGGCCCCGGGGCACGTTCCGGATCCGGCTGCTGGCCTGGTGGACGGCCGCCGCGGGCGCCGCGACCGCCTGGTGGCTGCTCCCGCTGCTGCTCACCGGGACGTACGGGTTCTCCTGGCTCACCTACACCGAGAAGGCGGCCACGACGACCGGGCCGACGGGCCTGGTCAACGTCCTGCGCGGTGCCGAGCGCTGGGTCAACTACCTGATCGTGGACGGGCAGGTCTGGTGGCCGGTCGGGCACGGCCTGTCGCTCAGCCCGGTGCCGATCGTCTGCACCGGCGTCGTCGCCGCGCTCGGGCTCGCGGGCCTGCTCGGACGGCTGCTGCCCGAGCGGACGTTCCTGCTGCTGACGCTGCTCGCCGGGCTGGCGGTCCTGTCGATGGGCCACCTCTCGGACATCCCCGGGCCGTTCGCCGGGCAGCTCCGCGACCTCCTCGACGGCCCGCTCGGCCCGCTGCGGAACCTGCACAAGTTCGACGCGGTCGTCCGGCTGCCGCTCGCGCTCGGCCTCGCGCACCTCCTCGCCGTCGCCGGGCGCCGGGCGAAGGAGGGGCCGGTCCGGAGCCTCGCCGACGGGCCAGCGAAGGGCGCGGCGTTGCGCCGGGCGCTCGGCACGCTGGTCAGCGTGACCGCGGCGGCCGCGGTCGCGCTCGGCGGCATCGGGATCACTGCCGTCTCGCACGGCCTCACCGGGCCCGGCGACTTCGAGCAGGTCCCGCGCTACTGGCGGGACGCGGCGTCCTGGCTCAACGCGCGGGCCGGGCAGCAGGGCGTGCTGGCCCTGCCCGGCGCGCCGTTCGGCGAGTACCTGTGGGGCCGCCCGATGGACGACATCGTCCAGCCGCTGCTGCTCGCGCGGTGGGGCGTCCGGCAGCTCGTCCCGGCCGGGTCGCCCGGCTACACCCGCGCGCTCGACGCGATCGACCAGCAGGTCAGGTCGGGCCAGGGCTCCCCGGGCCTTGGCGACTACCTCGGCCGGATGGGCGTCCGGTACGTGCTCGTCCGCAACGACCTGCGGCGCGAGACGCTGCGCGGCGGCTGGCCCGCCCGGCTGCACGGGGCGCTCGACGACTCGTCCGGGCTGCGGAAGGTCGCCTCGTTCGGCGCGCCCGTCGGCGGCGACCTCGTCGACGACGCCGTCTCCGCCGTGGACCAGCGGTACCCGGCGCTGGAGGTCTACGAGGTCGAGGGCGCCGACGACGTCGCGAGCCTCACCGGCGCCGGGAACCCCGTCCGCGTGTACGGGGGGCCGGAGTCGCTGCTCGCGATGGCCGACGACCAGGCGCTGCCGGACGGCCCCGTCCTCCTCGACGACGACGCGCCCGACCTCAAGGGCACGCCCGTCGTGACCGACTCGCCCCGGCTGCTGCGCCGCAACTTCGGCGAGCTGCACCAGACCTCGCCCACGCTGCCCGCCGGGCAGCGGCACCGCGCGGCGGACGTCCTGGACGACGGCTGGGACCGCTACACCACCCACGTCACCTACGGCGGCGGCGTCCGCGGCGTCGCCGCGTCCAGCTCCGCGGCCGACGACGACGCGATCCCGCAGGCCCGCAGGCCCGGCGCGGGCCCCTACGCCGCGCTCGACGGCGACCCGCGCACGTCCTGGCAGACCGGCGGCTGGGCGGGGCCGATCGGCCAGTGGCTGCGCGTCGACCTCGACCGGGCCCGCGAGCTGCCGAGCCTCACCGCCGCGTTCGTCCAGGACGCCGCGCTCGGCCCGGCCGTCGCCCGCGTCGCGGTGGAGACCGAGCGGGGGACGCTGGAGCAGGCCGTCCAGCCGACCGGGGCGGCGCAGCAGCTGCGCGTCCCGGCGGGGCCGACCCGCTGGCTGCGCGTCCGGATCACCGCCCTCGCCACCCGCCCCGCCGTGCCCGCGTTCACCCGCGCCGGGATCGCCGAGCTGTCCATCGCCGGGGTCAAGCCCACCCGCACCTACACCCTGCCCGCCCCGGCCGCGGTGACCGGCCCGGCGACGTACGTGATGAGCCGGGTGCCCGGCGCCACGTCCGCCTGCATGAAGGGCAGCCTCCGCTGGGTGTGCTCGCCGACGCTCGCGTCCGCGGACGAGGAGGGCGACGCGTTCGACCGGTCCTTCACCGCCGCCTCCGCTGCCCGCGCCCCGGTCACCGGCACCGCCATCCTCACCGACAAGAGCCTGGTCGAGCGGTACACCGCCGTCGGCGGCCAGCCCCTCGTCGCCGCCAGCTCCGCCCTCGCCGACCACCCCGCCGACCAGGCCCGGTCTGGGTTCGACGGCGACCCGGCGACGACGTGGATCGCCGCGGAGAAGGACAAGGCGCCCACGTTCACCGTCCAGTGGCAGGGCGCCAGGAGCATCTCCTCGCTGACGCTGAACCGCCCGCCAGGCGCGTCGGGGCCCGTCCGGATCGTGATCGAGGGCCGGAACGGCGAGAGCCGCGAGGTCCTGCCGGACGCGCGGGGGCGCCTCGCCTTCGCGCCGCTGACCACCGACCGGCTGACCCTCACCTTCCGGCAGGAGGGGCGGCTCCAGCCGGTGCAGCTCACCGACCTCACGATCCCGGGCGTCAAGCCGCTGCGGGACGTGCGGTCCTTCCCGTTCCAGCTCGGCTGCGGGTTCGGGCCGAAGCTGCGGCTGGGCCGCACCGAGATCCCGACCAGGGTCTCCGGGACCTATGGCGACCTCCTCGCCGGACGGCCGCTCCGTTTCGCCGCCTGCCGCCAGACCCAGGTGAGCGCCGGGCAGAACCGCCTGACGTCCGTCCCGTTCGACCCTTACCGCGTCGAGACCGTCACCGTGGGAGCCCTGGCCGGATCCACCGCCCGTTCCTCGGGCCAGGCGTCCGCCCGGGCGGAGGCCGCGGCGCCCGTCAGGGTGATCAGCTGGGGGTCGGGTTCGCGGAAGCTTGAGGTGGACGCCGCCCGGCAGTCGTTCCTGACCGTGAACGAGAACTACAACACCGGCTGGCGCGCCACCGTCGGCGGCACGGAGTTGCGGCCGGTCCGGCTGGACGGCTGGAAGCAGGGCTGGCTGGTACCCGCCGGCACCCGCGGGGTCGTCGAGCTCGTCTACGGTCCCGACCGGGCGCAGCGGATCGCGGTGGTCGCCGGGCTGAACCTGCTCCTCGTCCTGCTGCTCGTCGCGGTCTGGCCCGGCGCCCGGCGCGGCCCGGGACCGCGCGGCCGCGGCGGCGCCCGCGTCCCCGGTCTCCTCCCGCAGCGCCGCCGTCAGCGCCCGCAGCGTCGGCCGCGGGTCGGCGACCAGGCCGAGCGTCACCGGGTGGTTCTTGGCGATCGCGTACGGGTCGAGGTCGACGTGGACGATCCGGGCGTCCTCCCGGAACGGGGATGTGAGCAGCGGGAACACGTCCGGGAACACGTAGGTGCCGCAGATCAGGACCGCGTCGGCGTCGGCCACCGCGGCGGCGCTGTCCTCGCCGAACATGTGCCCCATGAGCCCGCCGCTGAGCGGATGCGTCCACGGGAGCAGCAGCTCGGAGGCCATCCCGAAGCGCACCTGCGCGCCCCACGCCTCGGCGAGTTCCGCGAGCTCCGCGACCGCGCCGCCGGCCGCGACGCCGTCCCCCGCCACGATCAGCGGCGACGAGGCGCCCGCCAGCAGCCGCGCCGCCTCCCGCACCAGCCCCGGCTCGGGGACCGCGCGCGTGTCGGGCACGACCGTCGGCACCACCGGCTCGCCGTTCGGCTGGTCGAGGACGTCCTGCGGCAGCGCCAGCAGCACCGGCCCCCGCGGCGGCGTCGCCGCGACCTTCAGGCAGCGCCGGAACTGCCGCAGCAGGCTCCCCGGATGGACGGCCCGGGTCGCGTACTTCGTGACGGGACGGGCGATGGCGACCAGGTCGGCCGCCATGTGCGCCTCCAGCGGCTCGTAGGCGACGCCCGCCTCCCCGGCCAGCACCACCATCGGGGTGCCGCGCTGCCTGGCGTGGCACAGGCTCCCGACGGCGTTGCCGAGGCCGACGCCGCTGTGCAGCAGCACGACGCTCGGCCGCCCCGCGGCCTGCGCGTACCCGTCGGCGGTGCACACGACGGCCGCCTCCTGGAGCCCGAGGACGTACTCGACGTCCGCGAACCGCGCGATCTCGTCCAGGAGCCCCTCCTCGGTGGAGCCGGGGTTGCCGAACAGGTGCCGGACGCCGTCGGCGCGCAGCTGCTCCAGCAGCCGGCGGTGACCCGTGACCGCGGCGGCGGCGTTCCCCGTCGCCGCGGAGCCCGACGCGAGGTCGGCCGCCGCGGGCCCCGACCCGGCGGTCACCAGCCCCACCGCCGCAGGCCCTCGTCGAGCACCTCCACCAGCTTCCGGCCGGTGAGGACGCTGTCCCCGGTGGACCGCCCGGTGACGAACGGGTAGTCGACGATGACGCTGACCGGGCTGCCGAAGTTGCCGTGGTAGGCGCCGCCCGGAGCCGTCGCGTCCCGCAGCATGAACTCCAGCGGGTACGGCGGCGGCCCCATGTTGAAGTCGAGGAACCGGCCGCGCGCCTCCACGAAGTGGGTGCCGTCCTGGTAGTCGTACTCCAGGCAGTGGCCGGTCACGTGCTTGCCTTCGAGGATGCTCCGGCGCTGGTTCATGTCCCGGGCGAACGCCAGGCACGCGACGCCGTAGCACTCGGCCGCGATCGGCTTCCCGGCCTTGTGGAACGCCAGGATCAGATCGTGGACGCGCTGGTTGTTGACCATGTCGACGATCGGCCCGGAGCCGCCGACGAGCAGCACCGCGTCGTACTCGTCCACCGCGCGGCGCTCCGCTTCGCCGAGGTCGCGCCGGTACTCCTCCAGGAGCCGGACGAACTGCGGATGGGCGAACGGGGGCCGCTGCGGGAACCAGCCGGCGAGGCTGATCGGGTTCTCCAGCCGGGCGCCCTGCTCGGTGGACGGGTCGTCCATCTCCCGGACCCGCGCCGCCATCTCCGGCGAGGTCACCGGACGCTGGAGCGGCGGGTCGAAGAAGTCGGCGTCCATGCTCACCGGGATCGCGTTGGGCCGCCTCCCGTTCGGCGTGCAGAAGTCCACCGCGTACCCGGCCCGGTCCAGCTCGTCCAGCGGGCCGACCAGCTCCTCGCCCCAGTACCCCCACTCCGACAGGACCGTGAGGACCTTGCCGCGGCGGTGGCCCGTCCCGCCCTCGCGGCGGGCCGGTTCGGCGTGCTCGGCGCCGAGGTCGAACGCGCGGGCGACCACGGAGTCCGGTTCCCCGCCCCGGTCCGCCCGCCCGGCGCGCCCGCCGCGGCCGCGCCCGGACCGCTCGGGCACGCCCGACCGGCGCCGGTCCACGACCAGGTCGCGCACCGTGTCGATGAGCTTGGCCGTGGCGTGCCACGACGTGCTGGTCACCAGGTCGTCGTCCACGACGACCTGCTCGGCGGCGGGCGCGCCCGCGGGCGGCGGCGTGTAGACGGCGCCCGCGTTCAGCACGTCGGCGATCAGCACCCCGTTGCAGGTCACCCGGCGCCCGGCCAGCACGTCCGGGCACGGGGTCAGCAGCCACAGCGCGTGGCACGGCGCCGCCTTGACCACCCGCCGGTCGCGCATGGCGTCGCGCATGAACCGCACCGCCGGCACCTGCCGGACCGCCTCGGCCGCCGCCTCGGTGGACTCGGGCGCCTCCAGGTAGCGCATGCGCACCGTCGGGTAGTTGGCCACCGCGACGACCGCGTCGTAGTCGGACGGCCGCACGTCGTCGACGTCGATGCTCACCTCGATCCACTCGATCGGCGGGACGTCGTCCTCGCCCGCGGGCTCGACCGTCGAGTAGAAGTGCAGGCTCGGCTGGCCCCACAGCCGCGATACCAGGTCGACCTCGGCGCCATAGGCGGCGAAGCCCTCCTGGAGCTGGCGCAGCTCACCCGGGATGTACTGGCTCTCCACCAGGACGGCCACCCGGGCGCCGGCCAGGGAGCGATCGGTCGGTTGGTCGGTCATGACGTTCTCCTGTCCCGTGAGTCGGACGGCTCAATGCACCGCGAACTCGACCATGAGGTCGATCGCGCCGTCCCGGGCGCTCGCCGTCAGGTCGTCGACGGCGATCTGGAAGTTGTTCGGGTCGTCCGGCTTGAGGGAGTCGGTGTAGTCGACGCCGTCCACGAACACGCTCGCGATCTCGACCTTGTTGACCGGCATGAAGTCGGGCAGGACGTTGATCGTGTCCTGGCCCCGGGAGTCGAGCAGCTTGAAGTGCAGGCTGAACCTGCCCGTCCCGCCGGCGTCCACGTAGGCGCGGGTGTACAGGTGCGCCAGGTAGTTCAGCTCGAACGCGTGGTAGCCGGAGACCGAGTGGCCGCCCTTCCCGCCGAACATGCCCTCGGTGATCGGCGACCCGTCCTCGTCGGTGCGGAAGTAGATCCCCTGGTTGTCGCGGTCGAGGAAGAACAGGTTCCAGAACGCCGAGCACTCGCGGGCGAGGTCGAGGTACCGCTCCTCCTGCGTGGCGCCGTGCAGGATCAGGTAGGCCAGGATGGCCTGCTCCTGCTGCCAGAAGTCCTTGGTGGTGCCCCAGCTGAACTCGATCGGCATGCCGTTGCCCGGCTCCCGCTCCACCGAGTCGAAGATGCCGCCGCGGACCGGGTCCACCGCGCCGATCTCCGCCATCCGGTCGCCGAGCTCGGTCGCCAGCTCGATGCACCGCTCGCTCAGCCGCTTGTTGCGCTCGGCCTCGTCGCGCCGCCCGTGCGACGTCAGGTCCTGCACGCGCCGGTCCAGGTAGAACGAGCAGCGCGTCAGGTTCCAGGCGATCTTCAGGTTGTGGCCCACCACCGCGCGGTTCTGCTGCCACTTGTACGCGTGGTCGGGCGTCCAGTCGGCGTGGAACCGCTCGTTGACGTAGTCGCTGGACTCGTCCGGGAACTTCTCGATGATCAGCGTGACGGTCTCCTCCAGCAGCCCGATCGACTCGTCCTGCAGCGCGTCCAGCTCCTGGCGGCTGGCGCGGCGCGGCAGCGGGTCGAGCCCGAGGATCAGGTTGACCAGGTAGGCGGGGATGTGGTCGCCGACGGAGTTCCAGTTCTTGCGGGACGCGTTGTCGCCGAGCGCCGGCACGTCGGGCCGCCGGGTCACCGGGTCCAGGTGCGAGAAGTAGCCGCCGTACCCCGGTAGGCCGCGCTCCTTCGCCGCCTCGTCGTCGCGGTAGAAGTCGAAGAACGTCCGCACCGTGCGGCGGATGTCGTCCAGCGCCGCCCAGTCCGCGCTGATCCGGTAGAACTGGGCGAGCCCGGCGAGCGCGTAGATCTGCTCGTACAGCGGGATGGCGCCGTAGTCGTCGCCGAACTCGGAGGCGACGAGCAGCTTCTCGCCCCCGGACCCGCTCCGCCGGCCGAACGCCCAGAAGCAGTGGCGGCCGTCGTGCGACAGCGACCGGAACGCCTGGCGCTGGTAGTCCACGGCGGCCTTGGCGGCGTCGAAGTACCGGTCGGTGCCGGTCATCAGGTACGCCGAGGAAAGGCCGTAGATGAGGCGGGACAGGGTCGCGCACTCCTGGGTGGTGTCGTCACCGGCCTGCCCCACCGCATTCCGCTGCGTCCGGTACGCGCGGGCCCAGTCCTCGCTAGTGTAGTTGCGGTCGCCGCTCATCAGCTGGTCCAGCCACCGGTCGGCCAGCCGGCTGATCTGGTCGATCCACCAGTGCGTCTCCTCGAACCCGTACTTGCTGTCCGGGCTCGACTTCAGGACGAAGATGGTGCGGCCGTCGAAACGCTCCTTGCCGTCGGCCTCCATGTGGTTGCCGCGCGCGAACACCAGCGCGTCCTCGGCCAGATAGCGGGCAAGCCCCGCCTTTCCCGGGTTGCCGCCGTCGTCGGGCGGCGCCTGCGTCCGGTCCCGCGGCACGCCGTCCACGTTGGACATGACCTCGTAGTAGGTGGTCACGCCCACGTTGACGACGACGTCGTCCCCGCTGCGGCAGCGCAGCGTGAACGTCCCGGCCTCCTGGTCGACGCCGGTGACCTTGCCGGCCACCGTCATCGTCTCGGCCTGGTTCTTGAAAGCCATGGTTCCCCCTGCTCGTCGCCGCGGCGGGACGGACGCCGGCCGCGGCCTGTTAACGAGGTGTCTGCGGAATACGCGTCCCTGGGACGCGGCGGGAGAGGCGGCCTCCGGGACGGGCGTTCGCACACGTCCCGCCCGGAGTTCTGCCGCTATCCCCTCCCCGCCTGGTCGTCGACCATTTCCATTCAGAGCCACTTCTACCGCTTCCGCGAGCCGTTTAATCGCAGCCGAACGTCACTTGTCGTTCAAGCGCGCGGGAGCCCCGAGCGCACCGGAGTGGTTTTAGCGGAAAGCGCGAACACGCTCGCAGGAAATGCGAATCAGGCATGGCGATCCGCCTACCGACTTCCGGTGACGGCAATGCATTGAGCTCCTTAGGCTCACCGCATGGACATCATCCTGGCCACCGTCTTCGTGGTGGCGGCGATAACGCTCGCACTTCTCTTCAGACGCCGATACAGGTACGCGGAAGACCCCGACGAGGGCATCTCCGTCCGGGACCTGGTCGGCCCGCTGGAGACGCTGGCCGTGCTGGTCATCGCGTTCGTCCTGGTCCTCGCGGCGCAGTCCTACTCGGGCGCCGGGAGCGCCGCCAGCGCCGAGGCGGCCGCGATCGACAGCCTGCACGCCACGGCGGACCTCCTCCCCGAGCCGGCCAGGGAGAGGGTCAAGGCCGACTCCCTCTGCTATGCCCGGGCGGTCATCGCCAAGGAGTGGCACTCGATGGGCGCCCACAACGCGCCCTCGCCCACCGTGGACCACTGGACGGAGGCGCTCCACGACGACTTCCAGGAGGTCCACGACCCCACGGTGCTGGGCATGCTGACGAACGCGGACCGGAGCCGCCTCTCCGAGCGCCGCGACCGCATCGAGCAGTCGGCGCCGGCCATCCCGGGCGCGGTCTTCTGGTTCATGGTCCTCACCGTCATCGCCATGGTGGCGGGGTACGCGCTCTCGCTGCCGCGGCGCAGGCACCGTCTCCAGCTCGCCGGACTGTGGGTGCTGGCGGGGCTGCTGGTGGCGTCGCTGTACCTCATCTGGGACATCGACCGCCCGTTCCGCGGGCTCGTCCCGATCTCGCCCAGCTCGATGCGGCGGACCGAGCAGGAGGCGAACCGGGACTTCCTGAAGCACTACAACGCCGCCCAGATCCCCTGCGACCGGAACGGACTGCCGCGTGCCTGACACGGGACGCCCCAGAAATGGCACCGCGGCCGGATGATAGCGGCAAATCGAATTCCGGGGCTTTGGTCCCGGTTGAACCCGGCGAACCGCGGCCGGGCGGATGGCACGCGGACGGCGACATTGGTGCATCTCGCAGGAGGTGCGAATGTCTCGCAGAAGGAGCGAACGTCCACTTGCCTGACCGGCGTTCGTCGAAAATAATCAGAGGGTAGGTGTGGCACAGTGAGTTTTCCACGCGATCCAGTTGATCAGTATTCGCAGGATGCGCGAAAGTTTCGCATGGCAAGCGAGGATTCGATGCTACCGTTGCGACCACGTCGAGAAGATCGACCGCCCGCTGCATTCCTCGGCCGCTGTGCCCCCTCCCTTGTCGAACATTCCGTCGAGAGCGGGCGTGCCGGGCCTTTTCGGCGGCCGTCCCGCAGGCTCGCGCCCCCAGCCCGCAGCGACCGCCGGCCACGGGAGGTCCTTCCCGCCTCCGGCCGCGGCACCGCACCCACTGAGGACACCCCGTGACCGACCATACGATCGCCTACTCCTGGAGACTGCGGGAGGTCATGGCGACCCGCGGCCTGTACAACATCTCCGAACTGATCCCCATGCTGACCGCCCGCGGCATCACGCTGTCGGCCTCGCAGATCTACCGCCAGATCGGCACCCGTCCCGAGCGCATGTCGCTGCTCCTGCTCGGCGCGCTCACCGACGCGCTCGACTGCACCGTCGAGGACCTGTGCAACTTCCGGGTGCAGAGCGCGTTCACCGCCAAGGGCACCGGCGGCCACGTGGTGGGCCGCCCGCCACCGGGCGCGCACGTCCAGTCGAACGCCCGCCCGCCGCGCCGGCGCCGCTACCCGGTCGCCCCCACCGCGGCGACCGGCGCCGACCCCCGCGAAAGCGACGCCACCCGCACAGCCTGACCCACCCCGCGCGGGTGCCCGACGAGCGAAGCTCACGACACAGCCGCCGCGGCCGAGCGTCCACCAGGCCACCCGCCCGCCGGGGCGCGCGTCAGGTGAGAGCGGTCAGGTGAGGGCGGTTAGGGCGGGGGCCAGGGTTTCCAACTGGTTCACGCCTTCGGTGAAGTCGGTGTTGATCGGGGCCATGAGGATCACGTGGTCGGCGCCCGCGGCCACGTGGGCGCGGATCGCCGCCGCGGCGGCGTCTGGGGCCTGGTCCGGTTCCAGGCGCTGGCCGACGAGGAGGAGCCGGTCCGGCCCCAGCGTCTCCCGGGCCTGTGCGGTGAAGGCCGGGGGTTGCATGGCGGGCAGTGCGCCGTCGGCGATCTCGCCCGCCAGCGCGACCATCTTCGGGCCGTTCGCGCCGAGGACCCGGGCGTAGGGGGCGTCCGGCGCGGGCGGTGAGGTCGGCGCGTCCATCCGGCCGACGTAGTCGCGCAGCATGGCGAGCGGCCTGCCGAACTCCCGGCCGGTGGCGGCCGCCTGCTCCGGGTACCCGACGCCCAGGCCGAGGACGAAGCGGCCCGGATGGGCCTCGGCGAGCAGGGCCGCGGCGGCGTGCGCGGTCTGCGGCTCGCGGGCCCAGATGTTCGCGATGCCGGTGCCGAACACCATCCGCTCGGTCGCGCCGAGCAGCAGGGCCACCTGGACGAGGGCGTCCTTGCCGCCGACGACCTCGTTCGTCCAGGCCGCGCGGTAGCCGGCGCGTTCCAGCCGGACGGCCGCCGCGCGCTGGGCGTCGTAGGGCGGCAGGCTGGTGAAGGAGACCGGCAGGCCCACGCCGACCGCCCCGAGGGCCTGGCGAGCCGTCTCGACCGCGGTGGTGGTCACGAGAAGTAGTGCCCCTTGTCCAGGTCGGCGATAAGGCCGAGGCCGGCGGGATGCCAGTCGAGCCGCCGCCGGGTCGCCTCGCTCGACGCCGGGACGTCCATCGAGAAGATGGGGCCGAGGAAGCCGAAGTGGTCCGCCGCCTCCTCGTGGGGGACGGCCGTCACCGGCAGGTCCAGGTGGCGGCCGATGGCCTCGGCGATGTCGCGGACCGGCACGCCCTCCTCGCCGACGCCGTGCAGCCGCGAGCCCGCGGGCGCGCGCTCCACGGCCAGGCGGTACAGGTGCGCGGCGTCGGGCCGGTGGACGGCGGGCCAGCGGTTGGCGCCGTCGCCCGGGTAGGCGGAGACGCCCCGGGCGCGGGCGACGGCGATGAGCATCGGCACGAAGCCGTGGTCGCCCTCGTCGTGGACGGTCGGCGGGAGCCGGACGGCCGAGACGCGGACGCCGCGTCCGGCGAACCGCATCGCCGCCTCCTCGACAGCGAACCGCAGGCCCGCCAGGGAGTCCGGCTCGGGCACGCTGTCCTCCGTCGCGAGGCGGCCGGCCGCCAGCCCGCTGGTGCCGCCGGTGATGACGAGGGGCTTGCCGGATCCCGCGAGCGCCTCGCCGAGCGCCTCGACGGCGCGGCGGTCCTTGGCGGCCGCGCCGGCGAAGTCGATGCCGGCGCCGTCGATAACGCCCTCGCCGGCGGTGCGGTCGTCGAGCCCGTGGTCGAAGGCCGTGTGGACGACGCCGTCCGACGCCGCCGCCCCGGCACGGAGGCTGTCGAGGTCGTCCAGATCGCCGCGGTGCGCACGGGCTCCGGCGGCCGCGAGGGCGGCCTCGGCCCGGTCCGACCGCGCGAGGCCGAGGACCTCGTGTCCCGCGTCCAGCAGCTCGCGGACGACGGCGGTGCCGATGAACCCGGTCGCGCCGGTGACGAAAACACGCATGGGTGCACTCCGTTCGAGGATGGGGAGCCGGGCCCGGAGGTCGGTGCCCCGGGCCGGTGCCCTCACTGTGCGTCCGCGGAGCGCGGCGGGTCCAATGAATGTTTCGCAAGGCGCGTTACGGTTCGCGTATCACCGCAGGTCACGGTCATTGGCCCGGGGCTCGTCCGGGGAGGCCGCGGGTACGCTCGGGGCATGACCGACGCGTCCGAGACCGCGGGCGACCTCGACCTGCGGCTGGTGCGGTGCTTCACCGCCGTCGCCGAGCACGGGCACTTCGGGCGGGCCGCCGCCGCGCTGCACCTCACGCAGCCGTCGCTGAGCCGGCAGCTCCGCCGGCTCGAACGGCAGCTCGGCGCCCGCCTCGTGGACCGGACCCCGCGGGGCAGCCGCCTCACCGCGGCGGGCGAGGTGTTCCTGCCGCTCGCGACGGCGCTGCTGAGCTCGGCCGCCGAGGCCGCGGCGCGGACCCGGGCCGCCGCGCGGCCCGACCTGGTCACGGTCGGGTACACGGCGGGCCTGATCGTGACCGCGGCGGTGCGGGAGCTGCGGCGCCGGCATCCCGACGCGGAGGTGCGCACCCTGCACCTGCGCTGGGACGAGCCGCGCGCCGCCCTCCTCGACCACCGCGTGGACGCGGTCGTGACCCGGCTGCCGTTCCCCACCGACCGGCTCGACGTGACCGTCCTCCACGACGAGCCCAGGATGCTGCTGGTGCCGCGCGACCACCGGCTCGCCGGGAAGGAGTCGGTCACCCTCGACGACATCGCCGACGAGCCCGTCCCGCGGGTGCGGCGCTCCGACCCCGCCCTGAACGCCTACTGGCGCATCGACCCCCGGCCCGGCGGACGGCCCGCGCCCGACGGCCCCCTCATCGAGGCCGTGGAGGACAAGTTCGAGGTCATCGCCGCCGGGGAGGCCGTGGCGATCGTCGCCGGGCGCGCCGGCGCCGTGCTGCGTCCCGACCTCACGCTGGTCCCGCTGGAGGGCGTCGAGCCGAGCCACGTCGTGCTGGCCACCCGCGCCGGCGACCGCGGCCGCCTCGTCGCGGCCTTCCGCAGGTGCGCACGCGCGCACATCACCGGTGGCGGAACGCCCGGAACAGCGTGAGATGCTGCACGGATGACGACCGGGCCCGCCGAACCGCCGCCGCGCCGCAGGCGCGGGCGCCCCGGCTACGACCAGTCGGCGATCCTGCGCGCGGCGGTGGAGCTGTTCAACCGCAAGGGGTACGACGCCACGAGCGTGGGCGACCTCGCCAAGGAGCTGGGCCTGACGAAGCCCGCCATCTACCACCACGTCACCGGCAAGGAGCAGCTGCTCGGCGAGGCCCTGGACGACGCGCTCGACGAGCTCACCGCCGTCGTGACCGAGGCCTCCCGGGAGCGCGCCGGGGCCACGGCCTACGAGCGGCTGCGCGAGGTGGTGCGGCGCAGCGTCGAGGTGCTGGTGGCGCACCAGCCGTCCGTCACGCTCCTGCTGCGCGTGCGGGGCAACAGCGAGGTCGAGCTGGCCGCGCTGGAGCGGCGGCGCTGGCTCGACGACCGGCTCGCCGCGCTCGTCGCGGACGCGGTCGCGGAGGGCGCGCTGCGCGCCGACGTGCCGCCCGCGCTGGTGAGCCGGCTGCTGTTCGGCATGGTGAACTCGCTGGTCGAGTGGTACCGGCCGGACGGCGCCTACGACCCGGCGACGGTCGCCGACGCCATCACGACCCTCGCCTTCGACGGCCTCGCCCGTGGTGAGCGCGGTCAGGCGTCGTAGTCCACCGTCACCCGGTCGCCGACCGGGAAGGACTGGCAGGTCAGGACGAAACCGGCGGCGACCTCGGACGGTTCCAGGGCGTAGTTGCGGCGCATGTCGGCCTCGCCTTCGCGGACGGCGGCGCGGCACGTCCCGCAGACGCCGCCCTTGCAGGCGAACGGCAGGTCGGCGCGCGCGGCCTGGGCGCCGTCGAGGATCGTCGCCGCGCGGGACACGGTCGTGGTGGTGCGCAGGCCGTCCAGGATCGTCGTGAGCTCGGTGGTCGCCCCGGACGGGAGGCCGTCCTCGACGCGGCGGGGCTCGGGCGGCGGGGCGTCGACGTAGAAGAGCTCGACGTGAACGCGGTCCGCGGGCACGCCGAGGTCGGTGAGGACGGTCCGCGCGTCCTCGACCATCCGCAGCGGGCCGCAGACCCAGACGTGGTCGAAGACCTCGACGGGCACGAGTCCGGTGAGGAGGCGGCGCAGCCGGCCGGCGTCGAGGCGGCCGGAGAACAGCTCGACCTCGCGCGGCTCCCGGGAGAGCACGTGGACGGTCTGGAGCCGGGGGCCATACCGGTTCTTCAGGTCGCCGAGTTCCTCGGTGAACATCACGGTGCGGCTCGTCCGGTTGCCGTAGAGGAGGGAGACCTGCGCGCGGGGGTGGGTGAGGACGGTCGAGGCGACTGACAGCATGGGGGTGATGCCCGATCCGGCGGCGATGCACAGGTGCCGCTCGCCGCCTTCCGGGTCGGCCTGCCAGGAGCCGGAGGGAGCCTGCACGTCGATCCGCGTGCCCGGCACGACCTCGCGGACGAGCCAGGACGAGAACAGCCCGTCCGGGATCTCGCGGACGCCGATCCGCGGTGCGGCGCCCGCCGGCGCGCAGATCGAGTAGGACCGGCGCTCCTCCCGCCCGCCGATGACGCGGCGCAGCGTGAGCGACTGGCCCGCCCGGAACGCGAACGTGTCGCGCAGCCCGTCCGGCACCGCGAACGTGATCGCCGCGGCGTCGTCGCAGAGCCGGTCCACCGCCGCGACGGTCAGCGTGTGGAAGGCGGCCGACCGGGACGGCGCGGCGGCCGGCGCGGGGGTGGGCATGTCAGATCTCCTTGACGTGCTCGAACGGTTCGAGGCAGCCGGTGCAGCGGTAGAGGGCCTTGCAGGCGGTGGCGCCGAACTCCGAGGTCAGCCGGGTCGCCGCCGAGCCGCAGCGCGGGCAGGACGGGGCGCGGCGGGGCGGGCCGAGCGTGAGCGCCACGGGCCCGGTGCGGCGGGGCGCGGGACCGGGCGCCGACAGCCCGGCGTCGCGGAGCGCGGCCCGGCCCCGCTCGGAGATCCAGTCGCTGGACCACGGCGGGTCGAGGACGACCCGGATCTCCACGCGGGCGAACCCGGCGTCGTTCAGCCTGTGGACGAGGTCGTCGCGCATGGTCGCCATGGCGGGGCAGCCGGTGTAGGTCGGGGTGATCGACACGACGACCGCGTCGCCGTCCAGCTCGACGCCGCGCAGGACGCCGAGGTCGGCGAGGGTCAGCATCGGCATCTCCGGGTCGCGGACCTGCTCGGCCGCCTCGACCGCGCGCTCCCGGGCCGTCACGGCGCTCACCAGCGCCCGTTCGGATGGGCGCGGGCGACGACCTGCATCTCCGCGAGGAGCAGGCCGAAGGCCTCGGTGTGCGTGCCGTGGCGGCCCGTCCGCCCGGCGACGCCGGCGAGCGGCGGGCGGTCCGGGCGGTCGACGCCGCTCACGGCGAGGACCTGGTCGAGGACGGCGTCCACCTCGCCGCGCAGGGACGCCGGATCGACGCCGGCGCCGGCGCGCGCCACGGACACCTCGACCGGATGGGCGGTGACGAGCTCGTCCAGCAGCGGCCACAGGGCGTCGAGGGCGGTGACGAGACGGCGCCGCGACTCCTCGGTGCCCTGCGCGAGGGTGAGGAACCAGCGTCCGGCCCAGTCGCGGTGGTAGGCGACCTCCTTGACGCCCTTGCCCGCCACCGCGGCGAGCACCGCGTCGGCGCTGCCGCGGAGCCGCTCCAGCAGCGCGAGCCGCGCCACCGAGAACAGCAGCAGCCGCACGACGGCGTGGGCGAAGTCGCCGTTCGGCACCTCGGCGAGGCGGACGTTGCGGAACGCGCCCGCCTCGCGGAAGAAGGCGAGCGCGTCCTCGGCGGGCACCGGCGAGCCCTCAGGAAGGACGGGGACGGCGCCGGGGTCGGCGGCGGCGGCCCGCGCCAGCAGCAGGCGCGCCTGCCCGAGGAGGTCGAGGGCGATGTTCGCGAGCGCGATGTCCTCTTCGAGATCCGGCGCGCGGCTGCACCACTCGGCGAGGCGCTGCGACATGATCAGCGCGTCGTCGCCGAGCATGAGGCAGTACGCGGCGAGCTCGGCGGGGTCGGTGCCCGCCGGCACGGTGGTGTCGACGCCGGCGAGGGGGTCCTCGAAGCCGGTGCCGAACGCCCACTGCGAGGAGTCGCCGCCGAGATCCCCGTCGATCAGCCCGTCGAAGACGCTGCCGTGGTCGTCGCTCATGGGTGCCCCCTCACATGTGCGGGACGTTCTCGGGGATCTCGTAGAACGTCGGGTGCCGGTAGACCTTGTCGCCGTTCGGCGCGAACAGGGGGTCCTTCTCGTCCGGGCTGGACGCGGTGATCGCGTCGGCGCGCACGACCCAGATGCTCACGCCCTCGTTGCGCCGGGTGTAGACGTCGCGGGCGTGCCGCAGCGCCATCGCGTCGTCGGGGGCGTGCAGCGACCCGACGTGCACGTGGTTGAGGCCGCGCTTGCCGCGGACGAACACCTCGTACAGCGGCCATTCCCGCCGGTCGGCGCTCATCGGGCCGCCTCCCCGGCGGAGCGCTCCGCGAACGCGGTCGCGGCCTCGCGCACCCAGGCGCCGTCCTCGTGCGCGGCGCGGCGGTGCGCCAGCCGCTGCGCGTTGCACGGCCCGTCGCCCCGGATGACGGCGGCGAACTCGTCCCAGTCCGGCTCGCCGAAGTCGTAGTGGCCGCGCTCCTCGTTCCAGCGCAGCTCGGGATCGGGCAGCGTCACGCCGAGCGCCTCCGCCTGCGGGACGGTCATGTCGACGAACTTCTGGCGCAGCTCGTCGTTGGAGTTGCGCTTGACGCCCCACGCCATCGACCGCTCCGTGTTGGTCGACTGCGCGTCCGGCGGGCCGAACATCATCAGCGACGGCCACCAGAACCGGTCCACCGACTCCTGCACCATCTCCCGCTGGGCGTCCGTGCCGCGCATCATCGTCATGAGCAGCTCGTAGCCCTGCCGCTGGTGGAAGGACTCCTCCTTGCAGATGCGGATCATGGCGCGGCCGTACGGGCCGTAGGACGTGCGGCACAGCGGCACCTGGTTGCAGATCGCGGCGCCGTCGACGAGCCAGCCGATCGTCCCGACGTCGGCGTAGGACAGCGTCGGGTAGTTGAAGATCGACGAGTACTTCTGCCGGCCGGCGAGCAGCAGCTCGGTCAGCTCGGCGCGGGAGACGCCGAGGGTCTCGCACGCCGAGTACAGGTACAGGCCGTGCCCGGCCTCGTCCTGCACCTTGGCGAGCAGGATCGCCTTGCGCCGCAGCGACGGGGCGCGCCCGATCCAGGCGCCCTCCGGCTGCATGCCGATGATCTCCGAGTGGGCGTGCTGGGCGATCTGGCGGACGAGCGTCCGGCGGTAGGCGTCCGGCATCCAGTCGCGGGGCTCGATGCGGTCGTTGCGCGCGATGGTCGCGTCGAACGCCTCCTGGAGGCCCTCCATATCCGGCTCCGCCGGGGTCGTGGTCATGGTCCCTCCGTAACGGCGGGCTTATTTACTTATCGCTCGGTCAGTAATAAGGTCGCATGGAACGGCCGGTTCGCGCAACCAGGCGTGACCACCGAAAACACACCAAAGGGGGCCCTGCCCCCGGTGCCCCGTCCCGCCCTGGGAGAGGAGACAGTGTGAGCGCGCTACTGGAGAGCTACGCCGCCGGACGATGGTTCCGGGCGGCGGACGACGGGGAACCACTGCTCGACGCCGCCACCGGCGAGGAGGTCGCGCGCGTCTCCAGCCGCGGCCTGGACGTCCCCGAGATGGTCCGGCACGCCCGGGAGACCGGCGGCCCCACGCTGCGAGCCCTGACCTTCCACGAGCGGGCCGCCCTGCTCAAGGCCCTCGCCAAGCATCTGACCGCGCGCAAGGACGAGCTGTACGCCCTCTCCGTCCGGACGGGCGCCACCCAGCGCGACACCGCGATCGACGTGGACGGCGGCATCGGCACCCTGTTCAGCTACGCGAGCAAGGGCGTGCGCGAGCTCCCCAACGACACGATCGTCCTCGACGGCGGCCTGGAGCCCCTCGGCAAGGGCGGAACGTTCGTCGGACGGCACGTCTACACGTCCCGGCCGGGCGTCGCGGTCCAGATCAACGCCTTCAACTTCCCCGTCTGGGGGATGCTGGAGAAGCTCGCCCCCGCGTTCCTCGCCGGGCTGCCCTCGATCGTGAAGCCCGCGAGCCAGACCGCCTACGTCACCGAGCGCGCCGTCCGGCTGATCATCGAGTCGGGCATCCTCCCAGAGGGCACACTCCAGCTCCTCGCCGGAAGCCCGCACGGCCTCCTGGACGCGCTCACCGTCCAGGACTCCGTCGCCTTCACCGGATCGGCCCACACCGCGGGCATCCTCCGCCGCCACCCCGGCGTCCTGGACGGCGGCGTCGTCCTCGGCGTCGAGGCCGACTCCCTCAACTGCTCGATCCTCGGCCCGGACGTGCGGCCCGACGACCCCGAGTTCGACCTGTTCGTCAAGGGCGTCGTCACCGAGATGACCGTCAAGGCGGGCCAGAAGTGCACCGCCATCCGCCGCGTGATCGTCCCCTCGGCGCTGGCCGGCGACGTCACCGACGCGCTCGCCGCGCGCCTCGCCGCCGTCACGGTCGGCGACCCGCGCAACCCGGACGTCCGGATGGGCGCGCTCGCGAGCCTCGGCCAGCGCGACGAGGTCCGCAAGGCCGTCGAGGCGCTCCGCGCGAGCGCCGAGGTCGTCATCGGCGACCCCGCCGGCGCGCCCCTCCTCGACGGCGACCCCGAGCGCGGCGCCTTCATGACCCCGCTCGTCCTGCGCGCCCGGCCCGGCGCCACCGAACCCCACGACGTGGAGCCGTTCGGCCCGGTCGCCACCCTGCTCCCCTACGACGGCCTGGACGAGGCGACCCGGCTCGCCGCCCGCGGCAAGGGCAGCCTCGTCGCGTCCGTCGCCACCCACGACCCGGACGTCGCCCGTTCCGTCGTCCTCGGGCTGGCACCCTGGCACGGCCGCGTCCTCGTCCTCGACCGGGACGACGCCAAGGAGTCCACCGGGCACGGCTCGCCGCTCCCGGTCCTCGTCCACGGCGGTCCCGGCCGGGCCGGCGGCGGCGAGGAGCTGGGCGGCATCCGAGGCGTCCTGCACCACATGCAGCGCACCGCCGTCCAGGCGTCGCCCGACCTGCTCACCGCCGTCACCGGGCACTGGACGACCGGCGCCGCGCGCACCGAGACGGGCGTCCACCCCTTCCGCAAGTCCCTCGCCGAGCTCCGCATCGGCGACACCATCGCCTCCGCGCCCCGGACCGTCTCGCTCGCCGACATCGAGCACTTCGCCGAGTTCACCGGCGACACGTTCTACGCGCACACCGACGCCGAGGCCGCCGCCCGCAACCCCCTCTTCGGCGGCATCGTGGCCCACGGATACCTCGTGGTGTCCCTGGCCGCGGGCCTGTTCGTCGACCCGGACCCCGGACCCGTCCTGGCCAACTTCGGCGTCGACACACTCCGCTTCCTGACTCCGGTGAAGGCGGATGACACCATTCAGGTGACCCTGACCGTCAAGCAGATCACTCCGCGGAGCAACGCGGACTACGGAGAGGTCCGCTGGGACGCCGTCGTCTCCAACCAGGACGGCCAGCCGGTCGCGACGTACGACGTGCTCACCCTCGTGGCCAAGACCTGGCCCGCGCCCACACCGGAGGACTGACATGCAGCGCCTGACCGTCCAGTACTTCTCGCCCGCCGACCCGGACGCGTTCGACAAGGGCTACCAGGAGCGGCACGTCCCGCTGGTCCGCGCCGTCCCGGGGCTCAAGAGGTTCACGCTCACGCACCCCCAGGCCCTCGGCGGCGACGCGCCCTACCTCGTCGCGGAGCTGTACTTCGAGGACGCCGACGCCCTCAAGGCGTCGCTGACGAGCCCGGAGATGGGCGCCGCCGCCCAGGACGCAGCCACCTACGACGTCGCCAGCACCGTAATGTTCAGCGGCGAAGTAACCGAAATCGACCTGTAACCGCGCCGGGAAGCGTCACGACGGCACTGAGAACGTCGTGACGCTCCCGGCCGGTCAGAAACTCCCCCTTCCCTGGGCCTCTTCAAAGACGAGCCAGGTGCGGGTGGAGCGGACGCCGGGGATGCCCTGGATGCATTCGAGGACCACGTTCCTGAGTGCGGCGTTGTCCGGGGTCCTGACCTGGACGAGGACGTCGTAGTCGCCGCCGACCATGGCGAAGTGCTCGACGAAGGGGATGTCCCTGAGGCGGGCCGAGACGGCGCGCCAGGCGTTCTGCTCGATGGTGACCGAGATGTAGGCACTGGTGCCGAGGCCCGCCTTCTGCGCGTCGAGCCGGACGGTGAATCCGGTGATGATCCCGTCGTCGGTCAGGCGGGTGAGGCGCGCGTAGGCGTTGGCGCGGGAGATGTGGACGCGGTCGGCGAGGGCGCGCACGGACATCCGGCCGTCGCGCAGCAGCTCAGCGATGATCGCGCGGTCGACCTGGTCGAGCCGGGCGGCAGAACGTCCGGGCCACGCGCCGCCGGTGCCCTCTTCGATCGACATTCGGCCTCCCATCGGCCCAGATCAGAGCACTTTGTCGCTCATTGTGCCCGATGTCTTGAACGGCTGGCGGTGGAAGCGGACGCTGCTCCTGACAAACGTCCAGCGGAAAGGCAGCGTCGCCATGTCCGTACGGAGACCCGGTCCGAGCGTCGACGGTCTGCTCCCCTCGCCCGTCCCGGTGCGGTTCGTCCAGGAGGACGGCAGCCCGGGCACGCCGCCGGAGGGCTACCCGCCCCCCGCGGACGCGCGGCTGGTGGACGCGTACCGGCGGATGGTCCTCGGCCGCCGCTTCGACCGCCAGGCGACCGCGCTGACCAGGCAGGGGAGGCTCGCCGTGTACCCGTCGAGCCGCGGGCAGGAGGCCTGCCAGGTCGCCGGCGTCCTCGCGCTCGGCGCGGACGACTGGCTGTTCCCGACCTACCGCGACTCGGTCGCCCTGGTCGCCCGCGGCATCGACCCCGTCGAGGTGCTCACCCTGCTGCGGGGCGACTGGCACTGCGGGTACGACCCGGAGGCCGTCCGCACCGCGCCGCAGTGCACGCCGCTCGCCACGCAGACCGTGCACGCGGTCGGCATGGCCGAGGCCCTGCGCCGCCGCGGGACGGGCGGCGTCGTGATGGCGTTCGTCGGCGACGGCGGCACGAGCGAGGGCGACTTCCACGAGGCGCTCAACTACGCCGCGGTGCTGCGCGCGCCCGTGGTGTTCCTCGTCCAGAACAACCGGTACGCGATCTCGGTGCCGCTGGCCAAGCAGAGCGCGGCGCCCGCGCTCGCGTACAAGGGCGTCGGCTACGGGGTCCGCTCCGAGCAGGTGGACGGCAACGACCTCGTCGCGGTGCTGGCCGTCCTCACGGAGGCCGTCCGGTACGCGCGCGCGGGCGATGGACCGTTCCTGGTGGAGGCGCACACGTACCGCATGGACGCGCACACCAACGCCGACGACGCGTCCCGGTACCGGGACGCTGAGGAAGTCGAGCGGTGGGAGTCTGCGGACCCCATCGCCCGCCTGGAGACGTACCTGCGCGACCGCGGGCTGCTCAGTGCCGCGGACGTCGCCGCCGCCGGGGAGGCCGCCGAGGAGTTCGCCGCCCGCCTCCGCGACCGGATGAGCGCCGAACCGGACACCGAGCCGGCCGAACTGTTCGAGCACGTCTTCGCCGAGCCGACGCCCCAGCTCCGCGAGCAGCGGGCGCGGCTCCTCGCCGAGCTGAGCGCGGAGGGCTGAGATGACCGCGATGACGATGGGGCAGGCGCTGAACGCCGCGCTGCGGGACGCGCTGCGCGCGGACGAGCGGGTGCTCGTCTTCGGCGAGGACGTCGGCCCGCTCGGCGGCGTCTTCCGCATCACCGACGGGCTGACCGCCGAGTTCGGCGAGGACCGGTGCTTCGACACCCCGCTCGCCGAGTCCGGCATCGTCGGCCTCGCCGTGGGGATGGCGATGGGCGGGTTCCGGCCCGTGGTGGAGATGCAGTTCGACGCCTTCGCCTACCCGGCGTTCGAGCAGATCGCCTCGCACGTCGCCAAGATGCGCAACCGCACCCGCGGCCGGGTGGCGCTGCCGATGGTGATCCGCATCCCGTTCGCGGGCGGCATCGGCGGCGTCGAGCACCACTGCGACTCCAGCGAGGCCTACTACGCGCACACGCCGGGGCTGAAGGTGGTCACGCCCGCCACCCCGGACGACGCGTACTGGCTGCTGCGCGACGCGATCGACGACCCCGACCCGGTGGTCTTCATGGAGCCGAAACGGCTGTACTGGGCCAAGGACGAGACCTCTACCGGGGACCGGCGCGCCCCACGGTTCGGCAGCGCGGCGGTACGGCGCGAGGGCGGCGACGCGACGCTCGTCGCCTACGGGCCCGGCGTCCCGGTGGCGCTCCAGGCCGCCGAGGCCGCCGCGCGGGACGGCCTGTCCCTGGAGGTCGTAGACCTGCGGACGCTCGTCCCGTTCGACGACGAGACCGTCGTGGCGTCCGTGCGCAGGACGGGCCGCTGCGTGGTCGTCCAGGAGGCGCAGGGGTTCGCCGGAGTCGGCGCGGAGATCGCGGCGCGCGTGCAGGAGCGCTGCTTCCACTCGCTGGCCGCGCCCGTGCTGCGCGTCACCGGCTTCGACATCCCCTACCCGCCGCCGAAGCTGGAGCATTCGCACCTGCCGGACGTGGACCGGGTCCTCGACGCGGTGGACCGGCTCCAGTTCGACGATGAGCCCGACGTCCTCTACCTGGAGTCGGCCTCGGAGCGGCCTTCCCCGGGCACCCGGGCGCCTGCGGGGCCGGGCTCGGTGAACCGCGTGCGGGAGGCGTCGTGACGACCGCTCCCGCACGGCAGGTCTTCCGCCTGCCGGACCTCGGCGAGGGCCTGACCGAGGCCGAGATCGTCGAGTGGAAGGTCGCCGTCGGCGACACCGTCCAGGTCGACCAGGTCGTGGTGGAGGTCGAGACCGCCAAGGCGGCCGTGGAGGTGCCCGTCCCCTTCGCCGGGACGGTGCTGGAACTGCACGCCGAGGCGGGGACCGTCCTCGACGTCGGCGCGCCGCTGATCGAGGTCGGCGCGCCGGAGGCCGCGGACGTGCATCCGGCGGCGGCCCGGTACCGCGAGGAGGAGCGGGCGGGCTCCGGCAACGTCCTGATCGGGTACGGCACCGGCCACGCGCCCGGGACGCGCAGGACGCGCAGGCGCCGAGGCGCCGCGAGGAAGCCCGCCGGGACCACGGCGTCCGAGACCGTGCCGTTCGGGCGGCGGCAGGCGCCGCGCGTGATCTCGCCGCTCGTCCGCCGGATCGCGCGCGAGCACGGCGTGGACCTCGCGGCGGTCGAGCCCACCGGGCCGCGCGGTGTGATCCTGCGCCGCGACGTCGAGGCGGCCATCCAGACGGCCGCCGAGACGGCCGCCGAGCGGGGCCGCGAGGCCGCCGCGCCGGCCGTTTCCGGGACGGCGGGCGGGTTCACCGCCGAGCGCATCCCGCTGCGCGGACTCCGGCGGACGGTGGCCGACAAGCTGAGCCGCAGCCGCCGCGAGATCCCCGACGCCACGACCTGGGTGGACGTCGACGCCACGGGCCTGCTCGCCGTGCGGGACGGGCTGCGGAGGTCCCGGCCCGGGCTCGGCATCGGGCTGCTCGCCCTGCTGGCCCGCATCTGCGTGGACGGCCTGCGGCGCTTCCCCGAGCTGAACGCGTCGGTGGACGCGGAGCGCGGCGAGATCGTCCGGTACGGGCACGTGAACCTCGGGTTCGCCGCGCAGACCGACCGGGGCCTCGTCGTGCCGGTCGTCCGGGACGCGCACCTGATGACGACCGCGCGGCTCGCCGCGGAGCTGTCCCGGCTCACCGGGCTCGCGCGCTCGGGGGCGCTGCCGCCCGCGGCGCTGACCGGCGGGACGTTCACGTTGAACAACTACGGCGTGTTCGGCGTGGACGGGTCCACGCCGATCATCAACCATCCCGAGGCGGCGCTGCTCGGCGTCGGCCGGGTGACCGACCGGCCGTGGGTGGTGGACGGGGACGTGGTGGCGCGCAAGGTCACGCAGCTCTCCCTGACCTTCGACCACCGCGTCTGCGACGGCGGCGCGGCGGGCGGCTTCCTCCGGCACGTCGCCGACCTCGTCGAGAACCCCGCGATCCTCCTCGCGGAGGTCTAGCCTCAAACTTCCCTATCACTCCCTATAGACGGTAATTTAGGGAGTGATGACGGAGAGAATGTACTCGGTCGAGGAGGTCGCGGACCTCCTCGGCCTGCATGTGCGGACGGTGCGCGGCTACATCCGCGCCGGGCGGCTCAAGGCCGTCCGGATCGGCAAGCAGTACCGGATCGCGCACCGCGACCTGGCGGAGCTGACCGGGCGGTCCCCGGCCGCGGCGCCCGCCGGGCCGGTCGAGGTGTCGAGCATCGTGCAGGTGGACGGCGTCGGCCGGGCCGCCGCCGACCGCATCGGCACGCTCGTGCTGGCGGGGGTCAACGGCCGGCGGGACTCCGCCGTGCCGCTGCGCGTCCAGGTCGTGCACGACGAGGAACGGGAGCGGATGAAGATCGTGATTCTGGGCGACGCCGCCACCACCGCCGGCGTCCTGGGGCTCATCGACGGCCTGCTCGGCGAGGGCGGCGGTCTGCTCGGCGAGGGCGGCGGCTTGCTGGGCGAGGGCGGCGGCCTGCCGCGCGGGGAGGACGGGGATGCCTGACGTGATCGAGGAGCGGGCGGGCGCGCAGGTGCTCGTGTGCGACCCGGACGGGCCGCCGGTGGCGACCGAGCGGGACGGCCTGGACCTGATCGGCGCGGCGTTCCTCGGCGCCGAGGTCGTCGCCGTGCCCGCGACCCGGCTGGACGAGGGGTTCTTCTCCCTCGGCACCCGCTTCGCCGGGGAGCTCATGCAGAAGTTCGCCAACTACCGGCTGCGCCTCGCCGTCGTCGGCGACATCTCGGAGCATCTGGCGGCGAGCTCGGCGCTGCGCGCGCTGGTCCGCGAGTCGAACGCGGGCGGGCACGTGTGGTTCGTCACCGATCTGGACGCCCTCGACGCCCGCCTCCGCGCGCTCGATCACCGTGCGGGGCGGGAGGCGTAGACTCTGGCGCGGACGAGGGGTTCCCGACGCGGGCGGCCAAGCCGGCGCCACCCTGGTCCCACACAATGATCTCCCTCGGGGGCTCGGATAGGTACGGCGCCATGACGCCGCAACACCCCGGCACCACCTCCACCGGCACGGCAGCGCTGACCCGCGAGCGGTTCACCGACCACACGGTCGTCGCCCTCCACGGCGAGCTCGACGCCGCCTCCGTCCCGCACCTCAGGGAGCGCCTGCACACCGTCATGCGCGACCCGGGGCCGCTGGTCGTCATCGACCTCTCGGGCGTGACCTTCTGCGACTCGTCCGGCCTCGCCATGCTCGTCGGCGCGCGCCGGCGGACGGAGGCGAGGGGCGCGGGCGTCGTCCTCGCCGCCCCCGACCCGCACCTCACGAGGCTGCTGAGCATGACCGGGCTGCGGGACGCCTTCACGGTCCGCGGGTCCGTCGCGGAGGCGGCGCTCCGCCCGGCCGACGACGGTGGTTCGGCCGCGGCCTGAGCACGCCGGAGGCCCCGGCGCCGGGCGCGCGTCGCGGACGCCGCCCGGTCCCGTCCGCGTGGACGGACGGCAGGGCGCGCGGCCGGACGCCACCGGACGCGGGGCGGCGCGGCCGGTGGGGTCTCAGAGCAGGAAGAGCTTCGCGTACGGCGCGCTGATCCGCACCGTCCGCTCGCCGAAGTCGACGAGGACGGCGTTGCGCTCGACCTCGACGACGCGGCCGAGGCCGTACTTGTCGTGGGTGACCCGGTCCGACACGCCGAACTCCTTGGCGGGCGCGGCCGGTGGCGGTGGCTGGAAGGGACTGGTGGGCAGGTGTCGCCGTCGCGCGGCTCCGGAAGGTTTCATTACCGCAAGTATGCGCCCGTCCGGGCCGTGACGGGACCCGCATCGGCTTCTGATCTGGATTTTCATCCTGCGGAGGCCCGGTGTGCACGTTGCGGGGCCGGTTCCGTGAACCGTGTGGTAGTGTGGTGGCCGTTGCGGTTCCCATAGACATTTGTGTGCGCCTGCCGGATCCTTCGTCAGGCGCATTTTTGTTGTTCTGGATCTTCCGGATGGGCCATCGCGGCGTCTCCGGCTCCCCTAAGGCGCGGGACCGGGACTTGAGACCCCAGAGGAGACCATCATGGCCACCGGTACCGTCAAGTGGTTCAACGCGGAAAAGGGCTTCGGCTTCATCGAGCAGGACGGCGGCGGCGCCGACGTCTTCGCCCACTACTCCAACATCGCGGGGCAGGGCTACCGTGAGCTGCAGGAGGGCCAGAAGGTGTCGTTCGACGTCACCCAGGGCCAGAAGGGCCTGCAGGCGGAGAACATCCTTCCCGCGTGACGCCCGCGCCGCGGCGGGCGCGGCCCCGTGCCCGCCCGCCACGGCACCGGCTCGCCGGAGCGTCCGGTCCGTCCGGACGGCTTCGGCACCCCGAGGCCGGCGTATCCGGCCTCTCGGCGCCCTGTGCGCCCCCAAGCACCTCAAGCGCCCCAGAGTGATCCAGGGCGCCCCGAAGCGCTTCAGAGCGTCCCAGAGTGATCTCAGGGCGCTCCAGCACATGCGCGGCACGACCGCCGCGCGCCGTACCCGGTTCGTTTCTGAGATTTCTTCGCCCGGCCCGCTGAGGCCGCCCGGTTCGGAGCAGCGGAGCACTCCTCGACACGTGCCATCACCGAGGAAGGCTTTCGCCATGCCCCGTACCGCCCACCCGAACGCCGGAGGCCGCTCCCCGCGGCCCCGTTCCGACAGCGCCCGCCGCCGCCCCGCCCAGCGTCCCGCCCAGCGGCCGGGCCGTGCCGCCGAGCCGGCGCCCGCCGGTCCGTCCACGCCGGGGCTGCCGCCCGTCGCCGCGTTCCAGGATCTGCCGCTTCCCGAGGCGCTGCTCGCGACGCTCGCCCGCGAGGGCGTGACGGCGCCGTTCCCCATCCAGGCGGCGACGCTGCCGAACGCCCTCGCCGGACGCGACGTCCTCGGCCGGGGCCGCACCGGCTCCGGCAAGACCCTCGCCTTCGGCCTCGCCGCGCTCGCCCGGCTCGCGGGCCGCCGCGCCGAGTCCCGGTGCCCGCTCGCGCTGGTCCTCGTCCCGACGCGGGAGCTGGCCCAGCAGGTCACCGACGCGCTCACCCCGTACGCGGCGGCCGTGCGCCTGCGGGCCGCGACCGTGGTCGGCGGCCTGTCGATCGCGCGCCAGGCGTCCGCGCTGCGGCAGGGCGCGGAGGTGCTGATCGCCACCCCGGGACGGCTCGCCGACCTGATCGAGCGCGGCGACTGCCGGCTCGACCGGGTGGAGATCACCGTCCTGGACGAGGCCGACCAGATGACCGACATGGGCTTCCTCCCGCAGGTCACCCGGCTGATGGAGCGGACCCCGGCGGGCGGGCAGCGGATGCTGTTCTCCGCGACGCTGGACCGCAACGTCGACCAGCTCGTCCGCCGCTTCCTGGCCGACCCGGTGACGCACTCGGTCGACCCGTCCGCCGGGGCGGTCACCACGATGGAGCACCACGTGCTCCACGTCGCCGAGGACGACAAGCAGGAGACCGCCGCGCACATCGCCGCCCGCGACGGCCGCGTCATCATGTTCGTGGCGAAGAAGCACGCCGCGGACCGGCTCGTCCGCAAGCTGTCGTCGCGCGGCGTCCGCGCGGCGGCGCTGCACGGCGGCAAGACCCAGTCGCAGCGCAACCGGACGCTGGACGGCTTCCGGACGGGCGACGTCCCGGTCCTGATCGCCACCAACGTCGCGGCCCGCGGCATCCACGTCGACGACCTCGACCTGGTCGTCAACATCGACCCGCCCGCCGACCACAAGGACTACCTGCACCGCGGCGGCCGCACCGCCCGCGCGGGGCGGACGGGCACGGTCGTGACCCTCGTCCTGCCCGAGCAGCGCCGCGAGATGAAGGCGCTGATGGCCGCGGCGGGGATCGTCCCGGCGACGGCGTCGGTGCGTCCCGGCGACCCGGAGCTGGCGCGCGTCACGGGCGCCCGGCCCCCGTCGGACGAGCCGCTCGCCCCCGCGACGAGGCCCGCCCCCCAGCCGCGCCGCGCCGAGCGGAAGCCGCAGCCGCAGCCGCAGCGGGACTCCCAGCGGGAGCCGCAGCGGGCGCGGGCCGGTTCGCCGCGGCGCAGGCCGCGGCGCGCCGCGTCGTCCCGGAACAGCTGACCGCCGGGCGGACCCTGGAGGCCCGGACGGGGGCCTCCAGGGTCCGCCGCTTTCTCACTCGGTGCGGAGGGCGGTCGCGGTCCTCGTGCGGGCGGCCCATCCGGCGGGCAGGAGGGCGCCCAGGACGGCGATGGCCACGCCGCCCAGCAGGAGCGGGGCCACCAGCGGCGCGTCGTAGACGGCGAGGACCGACGACGGCATCCGGGTGCCCGCCGCGTCGCCCATCGAGGGCAGCACGGCCGAGTGCACCGCGACGCCGAGCGGGACGCCGATCGCGCCGGCGACCAGCCCGATCCCGGCGACGGACGTGATGACCATCGCGACCGTCTGCCGCGGCGACATGCCGAGGGCCTTGAGGACGCCGAGGTCGTGGACGCGCTCGCGGGTGTCCAGCACGATCGCGTTGAGGACGCCGAGCCCGGCGACGGCCGCGAGCAGCAGCGTCAGCATGCCGATCAGGCTGTCCATCGCGATGACCACGGGACTCGACTCCTGCTCGTCGGGTTCGGCGCCACCGCCGATCGGCCGGAGGACGCGGTCGAGCCCGTCGGCGTAGGACCGCGCGTCGGTACCGGGCGCGAGGTCGATCGCGAACCGCGTCATCGGCGTGTCCGTCCTGAGCCCGAGGGCCGTGAGCGAGCGGGCGTCGGTCAGGACCGACCTGCCCTCGTCGCTCAGGTCGAGGGCCTCGCCGACGAGCCGCAGCGTGACGTGGCGTGCGCCGTTGGTGAGCGTGACCGTGTCGCCGAGGCGCGTCCCGGTGGTCTTCAGGAAGCCGGACGGCACGACGGCCTCGCCGGGGCCGGTGAACCAGCGCCCGGAGATCATCTCGTAGGACGCCCAGGACGCGTCGCCGGAATAGGCGCTGACGGCGACCGAGCCCGACAGCCCGGCCACGCCGACCTCGCTGCGCGTGATGCGCACGTACCGCCGGGTCCCGGGCTGCGCGGCGATCGCGCGGGCGACCGCGTCCGGGTCCGCGGCCTTGGGCGGCGCCCCCGGCTCGGGCCGGCCCATCGTGTGCGCCTCGACGGCGCCGGGCGAGCGGCGTTCGAGGCCCGCGTCGATGCGGTCCAGGGAGAGGCCGAGGCCGAGCCCGAAGGTGATCCCGACGGTGCCGAGCACCACGCCCGCGACCATCCCGGCGGACCGTGCCGGATGGGCGAACGGGGTGGCGAGGCCCATGCTGACCGGGCGGGGCAGCGGCAGCCGGCCGAGCAGCCGCCGGACCGCCCGGCCGCGCCCGGCGCGGGGGGCGCGGCCGAGGACGGTCGCCTCGATCGCCCGGAGCCGCCCGGCCCGCAGCGCGGGGACGAGCGCGGTCACGGCGACGACGGCGAGGGCGGCCGCCGGCACGGCGATGTCGATCCACAGGGGGACGGTCGCGTCGGTGCCGGTGTCGAAGGCGTCGCCTTCGTGATGCAGGGCGGGGATCGCCAGCAGGTTGCCGCAGACGGTGCCGAGGATCGTGCCCACCGCCGCCGGGATGACCGCCTGCGCCACGTAGGCCCGGACGACCTGCGCCGGGGTGAAGCCCAGCGACTTCAGGATGCCGATGCGGCGGGTGGCGGAGCCGACCGCGCCGCTGACCACGACGCTGATGACGAGGACGGACATGCACAGGCCGAGCACGCCGAAGGCGACGACGAACGGCACGTAGACGGCGGACTCGCGGGTCACGAGGTGCCGGGCCGTCCGGTAGGAGCCCGCCGCGGTCACCGATCCGGGCGGCACGGCGGCGGTGACCGCGGCGCGGTCGGCGGCGACCTGGGCGTCGGTGTCCGCGGCGGCGAAGCGGTAGAGCATCTGGTAGGCGGGCGCCGTGCCCGGCGGCACGAGGGCCGCGGCCTGCGCCGGCGCCACCCAGGCGTCCGCGGTCCTGCCCACCGACCGCGCCTTCCCGACGACGGTCAGCCGGGGGCGGCCCGGCGCGTCCGGGAACGCCAGCGTGTCACCGACCCGGAACGGCGTGTTCGCGGCGGCCACCATCTCGCCCGCGGCGGCGGCCCAGCGGCCCTGGGTCACGTCGAGGACGTCGACGGACCCGCCCGCGGCGGCGCGCTCGGCGACGGTGAGCGGCGGGATGTCGGCGCCCTCCGGCGCGCCCTCCGGACGCGGGCGCAGCGAGAACACGCGGCCGGGACCGGCGGCGGCCGTCACGCCGCGGACGCGGGCGGTCGCGGCGAGCTGCGCGGGGGTCGCCTTCGCGCCGTCGAAGCGGACCGCCAGATGCGCGCCGTGCTGCCGGGCGAAGGCACGGTCGAACGGGCCGCTGGACTCCACGATCAGCCCGGCGGCCAGCACCGACGCGGTGACCGCCATCATCGTGGTGAGGACCGTCACGACCGTCTGGACGCGGCGCCGGCCGACGCCGGCCCGGACCACCTTGCCGAGCGCGCTCACCGTCCGGCCCGCCCGCCGGTCCCGCTTCCGTGCCGGAAGCCCTGGGAGCCCGGGTGCCCGTCCCTGGAGGGGACGCCGCCGAGTTCCGGCCGGGAGCCTTCGGGGGCCTGGAGCCCGGTTCCGGCTGGAGCGCCACCGCCTCCGGGGTCCAAGCCCCGCGGGGTCGTGGATCCGGCGATCCGGCCGTCCACGAGCTCGATCGTCCGGGTCGCGCAGGCCGTCGCGAGCGCGGTGTCGTGAGTGACGAGCAGCATCGTCTGGCCGTCCGCGTTGAGACCGGTCAGCAGCTCCTGGACGTCGGCCGCGGACGCGGTGTCGAGCGCGCCCGTCGGCTCGTCGGCCAGCAGCAGCGGCGGCCGGTTCATCAGCGCCCGGGCGACCGCGACGCGCTGCCGCTCGCCGCCGGAGAGGCGGCCGGGGAACGCGCGGGCGTGCCCAGCGATCCCGAGCCGCTCCAGCAGCTCGGCCGCGCGCGAGCGGGCCTCACCGCGGGCGGTCCGGGCGAGCTGCGCCGGGAGCAGCACGTTGTCGAGGACGGTCAGGTCGTCCAGCAGGTTGAAGAACTGGAACACCATGCCGATCCGGGCCCGCCGGTAGCGCGCGAGCGCGGCCTCGGCCAGCTCGTCGACGCGGACGCCGTCCACGGTGACGCTGCCGGCGCTGGGCTTGTCGAGCCCGGCGACGAGGTTGAGCAGCGTCGACTTCCCGCTGCCGGACGGCCCCAGCACCGCGAGCGCCTCCCCCGCCCGCACGTCCAGGGTGAGACCGTCCAGGGCGGGTCTGCTCCCGTCGTACACCTTGCTGACGCCGCGTATCTCGATCATGAGGGGCTCCTCGCCGTCCGGTGGGACCCCGACGGTAGGGAGGCGGAGGCGGCCGCCGCGTCGCCCGCGCTGATGCAATCCGGTACACCGCGCGGCGGACGCCGCGGGGCGTCATCCCCGCGATGTAGTCCGCGCGGACGCGGGAGCCCACCGCCGGAAGGATGCACCGGTCCGGCCGCTTTGCGATTCTGGTGCCGTGCAGAGACCCGGCTTCGCGGACCGCCGGCGGGAGCTGTGGCGGGCGCTGCGGCGGCCGGCCATGGGGCTGCCCCCGCGCCTGTCCCGCTGGGCGTGGGCGGCCGACGCCGTGCTGGCGGTCCTGCTGCTGCTCGCCACCGTCAACGGGACGCTGAACGCGAACGCGCAGGACGGGCCGGCGCCGCCCGCCGTGTTCCGCGTGGACGGCGAGCGCCCCCCGCCACCCGACCGGCCCCTGCCGCCCGACGCGCCCCTGCCGCCCGACCGGTTCTCGCCGCCGGAGCGGGGCCCGCATGCCGACATCTCCATCGGGGACCGTCCGCCCTCGCACGCCCAGCTCACCCTGTACGTCCTGCTGGCGGCGCTGACCGCGCTGCCGCTGGTGCTGCGGCGCCGCTACCCGCTCGCCGCCTTCTCCGTCGTGCTGTGGGCGACGCTGCTGTACCACTCCGGCCGGTCGTTCGATCCGACCTTCACCTTCGCCTCGTGCGTGATCGCGGCCTACAGCGCCGCGATGTACAGCCCCTACCACCGCCCCGCGGTGACGGCCGCGGCGGTCGGGGCGGTGCTCATCGCCGCCGGCCACGACGCCAACGTGCCCGAGCTGCGGCCCGGCCTGGTCACCCTCATCGTGCTGATCCCGATCGGCCTCGCGGCGAACGCGATCCACACGTGGAAGCAGCGGGTCCGGACGCTGGAGGCCGAGCGGGACGCCGCCACGCTCCGCGCGGTCGAGCGGGAGCGTTCCCGCATCGCGCAGGAGCTCCACGACGTGGTGACCCACAATGTCAGCGTGATGGTGGTTCAGGCGGGTGCGGCCCGCATGGTGATGCGCGAGGCGCCCGAGCGGGCGCAGGAGGCGCTGCTCGCGGTGGAGTCGGGCGGGCGCGCCGCGATGACCGAGCTGCGCCACGCGATGGGCCTGCTGACGATGAACGGCGACGCCGCGCGTCCGCCGGAGGACCTCGACCTCGCCCCGAAGCCCGGCCTCGACCAGGTCCCGGCGCTGGCCGAGCGGGTCCGCGCCACCGGCGTGGACGTCGAGCTGACCGAGACCGGGACACCGGCGGAGCTGCCCGCCGGCATCGACCTCGCCGCGTACCGGGTCGTCCAGGAGTCGCTGACCAACGCGCTCAAGCACGCCGCGGGCGCGGCCGTGCGGATCTCCGTCGAGCACGGCCCCGGCGCGCTGCTGGTCGAGGTGACCGACACCGGCGGCGGCGCCGCACCCGCGGCCCGGACGGGCGGCGGGCACGGGCTGATCGGCCTGCGGGAGCGGGCGGCCGTCTACGGCGGCACGCTGGAGGCCGGGCCCCGGCCCGGCGGCGGCTACCGGGTGCGCGCCAGGTTCCCGCTGGAGGCGCGGTGACCGACCCGCCCCGCGTGCTGATCGCCGACGACCAGGCGCTCGTCCGCACCGGCTTCTCGATGATCCTCAGCGCGACGGGCATCGAGGTGGTCGCCGAGGTCGCCGACGGTGCCGAGGCCGTCGGCGCCGTCCGCCGCACCCGGCCGGACGTGGTGCTCATGGACATCCAGATGCCCGGCATGGACGGCCTGGAGGCGACCCGGAGGATCCTGTCCGGCGCCGCCGGGCCGCCGCGCGTCATCATGCTCACGACCTTCGACCTCGACCGGTACGTGTACGCCGCGCTGACCGCGGGCGCCAGCGGCTTCCTGCTGAAGGACGTCTCGCCGGAGCACCTGGTCGCCGCCGTCCGGCTCGTCCGGTCCGGGGACGCGCTGCTCGCCCCGTCCATCACCCGGCGGCTCGTCGAGCGGTTCGCCGCCCGCGACGACCGGGACGCCGCGCTGCACCGCGACCTGTCCCCGCTGACGTCCCGCGAGCTGGAGGTGCTCCAGCGGCTGGCGCGCGGGCTCAGCAACGCCGAGCTCGCGCGGGAGCTGCGACTCAGCGAGGCCACCGTGAAGACGCACGTCGCGCGGATCCTGTCCAAGCTCGACCTCCGCGACCGCGCCCAGGCGATCATCGTCGCCTACGAGACCGGCCTCATCGTCCCCGGCCAGCCCTGACCCGGCCGGGGGCGCTCGGGATTAGAGCAGGTCCAGGGCCGCGGCGACGATGCTGTCGGCGTCGATGCCGTGGTGCCGGTAGAGGTCGTCCAGGTCGCCGGACTGCCCGAAGCTCGACACGCCCAGGTGCACGGAGCGGACGCCGTTGACCCCGGCCAGGAACGCCAGCGTGTGGGGGTGCCCGTCGAGGACGGTGACGAGCGGCGCGGCGCGGCGGGCGGGGAACGCGGCGTCGAGGATCCAGGTCTCGGCGCCGGCGCGTCCCGTCCGGGCCTGGACGGCGTCGAAGAGCAGGCCGGGGCTGGTCACGCACACCACGTCCACGGGCGTGCCGAGGGATTCGAGGCGGTCGGCGGCGGCGAGGGCCTCGGGCAGCGGGGCGCCCATCGCCGCGATCGTGACGGCCGGGGCGTCCGCGGACGGGGACCGGCGCAGCGGGTAGGCGCCCGCGACGACCTGGCGGCGCCGCCGCTCGCGGGCGGCCGGGTCGTCCGGGACGGCGGCGAGGGCCTGGTCGACGGGGCGGGTGGACAGCCGCAGGTACGCGGACGTGCCGTCCGGGCGGCCGAGGCGGGCGAGGGACGCCAGCAGCGTCCACTCGACGTCGAGGGCGAACGCGGGCTCGTAGGTGACGCAGCCGGGCTGCTCCAGGCCGACGGACGGCGTGGTGATCGACTGGTGGGCGCCGCCCTCCGGCGCGAGCGAGACGCCGGACGGGGTGCCGACGAGGATGGACTGGCCGCCCGCGTAGATGCCGAACGACCAGGGCTCCAGAGCCCGCTCCACGAACGGGTCGTACAGCACGCCGATCGGCAGGAGCGGCTCGCCCCAGCGGGACCAGGTGGCGCCGAGCTCCCCGAGGAGCCCGACGAGGTTGGTCTCGGCGATGCCCAGCTCCAGGTGCTGCCCGGTGGGCCGCTCGCGCCAGTGCAGGATCGTCTCGGGGTCGTCCTCGAACCAGTCGCGGCGCTCGCGGGCGGCCCAGACGCCGACCTTGTTGACCCAGCCGCCCAGGTTCGTGGACGAGCTGACGTCCGGGCAGAGGGTGACGACGCGGCGGGCGGCGTCCGGGGCGGCGCGGGTGAGGTCGAGGAGGGTGCGGCCGAGGGCGGCCTGGGTCGACTTCTTCCCGGACGGTGTCCGTCCCAGGTCGGCCGGGACGGCGGGCGGCACGGACGGCGCGACGGGTTCGCGGCGCAGCCGTTCCGCGGTCGCGGCGCACAGGGCCGCCTCGGGACCGTCCTCCGGGAAGGGGGCCCACGGGTCGGCCGGGTCCGCGCCGACGCGCGCCGCCAGCTCGGCGAGCTGGTCGGCGGTGAGGAGGGCGGAGTGGTTCTGCGGGTGGCCTTCGGTGGCGAGCCCGTAGCCCTTCACCGTGTAGGCGAAGACGACGGTGGGGCGGGTGTCGTCGATCTCGTCGAACGCCTGCCGCAGGGCGCCGAGGTCGTGCCCGCCCAGGTTGCGGATCGCGGCGTGCAGGGTCGCGTCGTCCAGGGTGCTCACGAGGTCGCGGAGCGCGTCGCCGTCGGGCAGGCGCTCGCGGAGCTGCGCGGCGTCGCAGCGCAGCAGCCGCTGGTACTCGGGGTTCGTCATCTCGTCGATGCGGCGGCGGAGCGCGTCGCCGCCGGGGCGGCGGAACAGCTCCTCCAGCAGGCGCCCGTACTTGACGGTGAGGACCTGCCAGCCCGCGGCGGCGAACATGCCGCGGAGGCGGCCCGCGCCGATCTCCGGGACGACCCGGTCGAGCGACTGCCGGTTGAGGTCGACGATCCACACGACCTCGCCGAGGTCCCGGACCATCGGGTCGAGGATCGCCTCCCAGCAGGCGCCCTCGTCCAGCTCGGCGTCGCCGACCAGCGAGTACTGCCGCCCGGTGCCGGCGTCCCCGGCGACGGAGGAGACGTAGCGCCGCGCGAGCGCGCCCCAGATCGGCGCGGTCGCGCCGATGCCCACCGAGCCGGTGGAGTAGTCGACGGGGTCGGGGTCCTTCACGCGGGACGGGTAGCTCTGGAGCCCGCCGAACGACCGCAGCGTCGTCAGGTACTCCGCGTCCAGCTCGCCCAGCAGGTGGTTGATCGCGTGCAGCACCGGGGACGCGTGCGGCTTCACCGAGACCCGGTCGCCGGGCCGGAGCCGCTCGAACCACAGCTCCGTCATGATCGACACCATCGAGGCGCTGGACGCCTGGTGGCCGCCCACCTTCAGCCCGGTGCGGTTGGGGCGGACCCGGTTCGCGTGGTCGATGATCGCGGTGGCGAGCCAGAGGACCCGCCGCTCCACGGCCCGCAGCACCGCGTCGCGGTCGGGCGCCCCCGCCGCGGAGGGCGGGACGGAGGGCTGAACGGGAGGCGTGTTCATGTGCATCACTCCTGGGGCGGCGGCATCGGCGCCCAAGCGGCCGGCGGCCGTCGGCGCTGACGGCCCGACAGGAACGATAAGGGACGAACGGCCTCTTACCCCCCACCCGCCCGCGAACCCGCGTCCAGGACGCTCGCCCAGAACCCGTAGGCCCCCGGGCTCGCCCGGAGGCCGTCAGGGGCGCGCGTGCTTGGCCGGGACGGTGCGGTACTCGGCGGCGGTGCGCCGGGCGAACTCGCCCGCGAGCGCGCGGCCCAGGACGTCGTCGTCCGGGTGGTGCCGCTCCAGGTACTCCAGCGCCTCGGCGAGCTCGCCCGCCGTCAGCCGCCGGACCGGCTTCGCGGCCCAGCGGGGGTGCCCCGCGCCCGGCTCGGCCCGCGCCGCGTTCGCCGGCCCGGGATCCGCGGGCACCCGCGGCCATGTGTTCACCTGGCAATGCCTTTCCTGAGTCGTGGCCCCGGCGGGCGGCGGCGCGGCGGCATGTTCCGCGCCGTGCGTCCCGAATAGAATCGCCGGGTGCATTGGTGGAGCCAGCAGGCGTGCGACGCGGCGGCGGAGGCGCAGGCGGCCGATCCCTCGCCGCGTAATCTCATGGCGGCGGCCCAGGTGCAGGCGCTGATCTCGATGGCGGAGGCACTGCATCGGATCGCCGCGGCCCTGGAAGAAAGGGACAAGCCGGAGAACGCGTCACCGCTGACCTCCCGGCAGAAATAGTGCGGGTATGAAATAACCGGTGTGCCCCCGTGCGGGCACACCGGCATTTCACGTCGGGTCAGGCGTCGCTGAAGGACTTGCGCTCCATCCGCCCCGCGGTGCTGGCGGCGAGCCGGGACGCCTTCGCCGCCGGCGGGCGCAGCGGCCCCGCCGAGGGCTCGGCCGAGTAGTCGCTCTCGGCCGCCACCGGGGCGAGCCGCTCGTCCTCGGGCACGGGCACGCGGGCCTCCTCGCGCGGCCGGTCCCGCAGCCGCCGCGCGGCCTGGCGCAGGGCGCGCTCGCCGACCAGCCGGGTCAGCTCCAGGCCCCAGCAGTCGAGCTTGTCGGCGTCGGTGAGGTCCTCGCGGTGGCTGAGCTCGGCGGCGAGCCCGCCGAGCCGCTGGGCCTCGCTCAGGTCGAACTCGCGCATGAGGTGGCAGCACAGCTCGGCGAGGGCCGCGTGGTCGTGCTCGAACGACAGCCCCGACAGGTCGTTGTGCGAGAGGCGGCTGAGGGCGCGCTTGCGCTCCAGCTCGCCGTCGGCGATGCGGAGGATGCCGTTGAGCAGGGCGATCGGGCCGGTGCCGGTCGCCCGGCTCTGCGCCGGGGCGAACGACATGCGCAGGATGGCGGCCGAGCCGATCCCGGCGGCCAGCACGCGGACGACCACGGCGGTCGTCGGGGGCATCGTCTCCGGCAGCCCGAACGTCCAGCCGAGCGCCGTGATGGCGATCAGGGCGACGATGGAGGCGCTCGTGTTGACGAAGACGAACAGGATCCCGCCCGGCGACAGCAGCGCCGCGATCGGCTTGTCGCGGTACCGGGCGACGAGCTCGGCGACCCCGACCGCGCCGCCGATGAGGGCGGCGAGCAACATTTCGATGATCATGGCTTCCGCTCTATGCGCTACGGGCGTTCAGGCGGCCGAACGGGTACTCCTCGGACCGGCCCCGGCGGGAGAGCAGGGCGGGCCGCTGCCGGCCGGCCAGTTCGGCGCGCTCGACCTCCAGGAAGACCAGCAGCCATTCGGCCGGTCCGGCGGCGAGTCCGGAGTGGGTGCGCAGGGCATGCTCGCGGGCGTTGAGAAAGGTCAGCAGCCAGCCGGTCGGACCGGCCGTGGCGGCGGCTCGAATTCGTGAATCCATGCGGTGAACGATTCCGCATTGCGGCGGTGAAGTCGACGTCCGCCGCGTCAAGTTTTCTGAGATCCGCAAGGGTCCGGTAAATGAGCGGACGTCATATTCGACACGCCGTCGAGATTCTCACAGAGGCGACCCGAACAAGATAATGGAGAGATCATCTCGCGGGTGGCCGCTTGAACGATTCGTGCAGCGCGGAGGCGGTTTCTTTGCGGAATCCCGGCCTTTCTCATGCGGCGGTGAGGGCGTCGTCGCGGGAGACCAGCGCGGCGTACCGGCCGCCGAGCGCGAGCAGCTCGGCGTGCGTGCCGCGCTCGGCGACGCGCCCGCCGTCGAGGACGACGATCTGGTCCGCGTCGCGGACGGTGGACAGCCGGTGGGCGATGGTGATGGTGGTGCGGCCCGCGGCGAGGGCGTCCACGGCCTGCTGGACGGCGTGCTCGGTCCGCGTGTCGAGGGCGCTGGTCGCCTCGTCCAGGACGAGGACCGGCGGGTCGCGGAGGATCGTGCGGGCGATCGCGAGGCGCTGCTTCTCGCCGCCGGAGAAGCGGTGGCCGCGCTCGCCGACGAGCGTGTCGTAGCCGTCGGGGAGCCCGGCGATGTGGTCGTGGATCTGGGCGGCGCGCGCCGCCGCCCGAAGCTCCGCGTCGGACGCGTCCGGCTTGGCGAAGCGGAGGTTGTCGGCGACGGAGGCGTGGAACAGGTAGGTCTCCTGGGAGACGACGCCGACGGCGGCGGCCAGGTCGGCGAACGCCATGTCCCGCACGTCCACGCCGTCGATGGAGACGCTGCCGGACGTCACGTCGTACAGGCGCGGCACCAGGTAGCTCAGCGTCGTCTTGCCCGCGCCCGTCTCGCCGACGACGGCCAGGGACGTGCCCGCCGGGACGGTCAGGTCGATGTCGGTGAGCGCGTCGGCGCCGTCCTTCCCGGGCTCGTAGGAGAAGCCGACGTGGTCGAAGCGGACGTCGCCGCGGACGCGCGGCATCGGGCGCGGCTCGGCGGGCTCCTCGATGTCGGGCTCCAGGTCCAGGTACTCGAAGATGCGGCCGAACAGGGCCATCGAGCTCTGCACGTCCACGCTGGTCTGGAGGAGCTGGACGGTCGGGCGGAACAGGCTGGTCTGGAGCGTCGTGAACGCGACCAGGGTGCCGATCGACACGAGCGGGTGCCCCCGCGAGACGGTGAGCCCGGCGGCCCAGTAGGTCAGCGCGGGCATCGCCGACATGACGATCTGGATCGTCGACTGCCGCCACCGCCCGGCCATGCTCGCGCGGATCTCCAGGTCGACCAGGCCGCGCGACTCGTCCGCGAACCGGTCGGTGAGGGCGCGGGACCGGCCCATCGTGCGGCCGAGCAGGATGCCGCTGACCGACAGCGACTCCTCGACGATCGCCGACATCGCGGCGAGCTGGCGCTGCCGCCGCCCGGTGATGCGCCGCCGCTCGTTGCCGACCCGGCGGCTGATCCACACGAAGAACGGGAGCGTGGTGAGGGAGACGAGGGTCAGCCGCCAGTCCAGCGCGAGCATCGCGGCGACGGTGGCGGTGACGGAGGTGAAGTTCGAGACCAGCGACGTCGCGGTGGAGGTGACGGTCGACTGCATCCCGCCGATGTCGTTGGCGATCCGCGACTGCACCTCGCCGGTGCGGGTGCGGGTGAAGAACGCGAGCGACATCCGCTGGAGGTGCGCGTAGACGGCGGTGCGCAGGTCGTGCATGACCCGCTGCCCCACCCCGGTCGAGATGTAGGTCTGGAGGACGCCGAAGACGCTGGTCGCGACCGCCACCGCGATCATGCCGAGGACGAGCAGGGTCAGCAGGCCGGTGCGGCCCTCGGGCAGCGCGACGTCCAGGACGTGGCGGAGCATGAACGGGGACGCGAGCAAGACGAGCGAGGACAGGCCGACGAGCAGCGCGACGACGGCGAGGCGGCCGCGGTAGGGGCGGAACAGGCGGAGGATCCGGCGGCGGTCGACCCGCCGCTCGCCGTCCCTCGGATGATCGGTCGGACGCACGGGGGGCTCCTTGCTGTAGGGAACGTGCCCGCCGGGCCGGCGCCGGGGGGGCGCCGACGCCGCAGGCGATGCCACTCTAACTGAGGTTAGCTCACAATTATTCCGCTGAATCATGAGCTAGACTCGGAATCATGGACGATGACCTGGCCGACCTCTTCCTCCGGGCGGCCAAGCGGATGCGCCACCAGCAGTCCGAGCGGCTCGCCCCGTTCGGGCTGACCCCGTCCCAGGCCCGCGCGCTCCGGGTGATCGTCGGCGCGGACGGGCCGCTGCGGATGGTCGAGCTCGCCGACCGGCTCGGCGTGGTGCCGCGCTCGGTCACCACGCTCGTGGACGCCCTGGAGGCGTCCGGGCTCGTCACGCGCACGCCCGACCCGGCCAACCGCCGGTCGCTGCTCGTCCAGCCGACCGGGGAGGGGCGGGCCGTCCGCGAGCGCCTGCACGGGATCCGCCGCGAGGCCGCGCGGGAGGTGCTCGCACCCCTGTCCGCCGAGCAGCGCGAGACCCTGCGGGAGCTCCTCGCCGTCATCGACGGTCGCGAGCATTCGTCACCGAGGTGACAAATCCGCGGGTGCCGAAACATACCGCGCCCGCTATCGCTCGACCCGGCGGGAGCCGACCCTGAGAGGGCCGGAATCCGCACGGGGGACGCTGTCTCGGGAGGGCGCCATGGGACGCTCCAGCTCGTCCGCCGCCTCGGACTTCCCCCTCCGCGACGTACCCGTGGGGCTCGCCGAACCGCTGCGCCCCCACCTGGAGGCCGCCGCGCTGGAGATGGTCCAGGAGATCCAGGGCCTCGTGCCGGAGTACGCGCGCCCGGCCGACAGCCGGTACGGGCGCCGGATGCGGTGGGCCGTCGAGCAGGCCGTCCGGCTGTTCGTGGACGCCTTCGGCCGGCAGGACATCGCCTGGGACGCCGTGACCCGCATCTTCGAGCGCATCGGCGCCCACGAGGCCCGCTCCGGGCGCAGCCTGGACGGCCTCCAGACGGCGATCCGGGTGTGCGGCCAGGTCGCGTGCCGGCGGTTCATCAAGGACGCGCGGCGGCTCGGCTGGTCGCTGGACACCCTCGGCCTCATCACCGAGTCGCTGTTCGTGTTCCTGGAGCGGGTCGCGAGCGCGGCCGGGCAGGGGTACGCGCGGGCGCAGGGCGAGCTGGCCGGCGAGCGCGAGCGGTACCGCGGGCGGCTCCGCGACCTGCTGGTCATGGACCCGCCGGCGAGCGCGGAGGCGATCGAGGAGCTGGCGCGGTCGGCGGGCTGGCAGACGCCGAGGACGCTCGCCGCCGTCGCGGTCCGGCCGGACCCGGACCGGGCCGTGCCGGTGCTGCCGCCCGCCTTCCTGGCCGACTGGCACGCTCCGGCCCCGTACCTGATCTGGCCCGACCCGGACGGCCCGGGACGGGACCGGCGGCTCGCCGCGATCGGCACGGCCCGCTCGGCGGCGATCGGCCCGACCGTCCCGCCGGCGCGGGCGGCGCTGTCGCTGCGCTGGGCGCGGTGCGGGCTCGCGCTGATCGAGCGCGGCGTGCTGCCGGGCAAGGAGCCGCTGCGCTGCCTGGACCACCTGCCGAGCCTCGTCGCCGCGCAGAGCGAGGAGCTCCTCGACGTCGCGCTCGGCAACCGGCTCGCGCCGCTGATGGCGCTGCCGCCGCACCGGCGGGACGCGCTGTCCCGGACGCTGCTCACCTACATGGAGTGCCGCGACAACGCGGTGGCGGCGGCGGAGCGGCTCCTCGTGCACGAGCAGACCGTCCGGTACCGGATCCGCCGCCTGGAGGAGGTCCTCGGCGGCGTCATGACCGACCCCGACCGCCGGATCGAGCTGCTGCTCCTGCTGCACCACCTCGTCCGCCTGGACCCGGGCGACAGGCGGCTGTCCCCCGCCGGCCGGGGACGGGCGGAGGGGCCACTCCCCCCGAAGTGACCCCTCTCCCCCCGTTCCACCGGCCCGGCCGCGGCGCCCTTCACCGGGCGTACCGCTCCCCCCGAAGCGGCCCGCTCTCCATGGAGCGGGATCACGTCGGCCGGCCGGCGGATGAGTCGAAAGTAGCGACCCCGCACCCGCTCCGGGACGCTTCGGCGGCCCGCGTCGACGAACGGCCCGGCGCCTGCGCCGAGCGGCCCGCCCGGCGCGACGAAGCGGCGACGAGAGGCAGGTGCGCGCGGTGTCCCCCTCGGACGGTGCGGGCCGGGCGCCCGGAACCGCGAAGATGGACACCGGTGCGACACGAGCCTTGAGGAGGACGGGCATGGCGGGACGGGTGCGGCCGATCACCCTGGTGGGGACTCCGGTCCTGCACCGGGCGTGCCGGCCGGTCGAGGAGTTCGACGCGGCGCTGGCGGAGCTGGCCGAGGACATGTTCGCGAGCATGTACGCGGCGGAGGGCGTCGGGCTCGCGGGCAACCAGGTCGGCGTCGATCTGCGGATCTTCGTGTACGACTGCCCGGACGACGGCGGCGAGCGCCGCAAGGGCGTGGTCGTCAACCCCGTCCTGGAGCTGCCGCCGCTGGACGAGCGGCGCCTGGACGACGACGAGGAGGGGTGCCTGTCCGTGCCGGGGCCGCACGCGCGGGTCGCGCGTCCCGACCGGGCCACGGTGCGCGGCCTCGACGTGGCCGGGAAGCCGGTGACGGTCGAGGGGACGGGCCTGCTCGCGCGCTGCCTCCAGCACGAGACCGACCACCTGGAGGGCCGGGTCTACATCGACCGCCTCTCGGCGCGGGCCCGCAAGAAGGTGCTGCGGGAGTACGAGGAGCTGCGCGCGGGCACGGAGGCCGACATACTGCCCGAATGATCACAGAGGTGGCGCTCGGCACGATCACCTGCCCGTCCGGCCGGCTGGTCGTCGCGGACACCGGATACCTCGGGCTCTGGTCGGGCGACGCGGCCCCGGCCATGCCCGCGGAGCTGCTCGACGGCCTGCCCCCGGAGGCGCGGGAGAGCGTGGCGCACGCCGTCGATCTCGCCGTCGCGGGCCCGGACGCCGAACGGGCGGCGCGCGGCTTCGACCGTCAGCCGGGACGGTGGCTGTACGACGTCCCCGCGCACGCCCTCGAGGAGACCGTCGCCGCGTTCGAGGCGCACCGCCGCGCGCACGGCCTGGACGCGCGGCTCGTCCCGGAGGGGCGGCGGGTCCCGCACCGGGAGCGCGCCGAGCGGGCCGCGGAGGCCGGCGGAGACGGCTTCACCGTGCACGGCGTCCCGATGGTGGTCGCGGCCGGGCTGCCGACCGACCGGGAGCTGACGGTCTCGGCGGTCCGGCGCGACTTCGGCCGCGTCGGCGCCCGCTGGGACGTCGTCGCGGTCGAGGTGGAGGACGTCCCGATCTTCACGTTCCGGCGGCTCGGCGTGGTCGGCGTGGACGCGGCCCGCCTCAGCCTCATCGACGCGGACGGCCTCGCCGCGTGGGAGCACGAGAACCCGGTGGACGGGCGCGCGGACGTCGCGTTCTGGGGCCGCTCGGCCGGCGAGGCGGCGGCGGAGTTCCAGGCGCCGCCGCTCGGCACGCCGGGCGAGGACGGCGTGTACGGGTGGGCCGGCCTGGACGTCCCGGAGGCCGTCCGGCGGGCGCGGGCGGTGGGCGCCTGGGTCGACGCCGGGCCGGACCGCCGCCTCGCCTACGACTTCCGCCCCCACTCTCACCACTGGCAGGTCCTCGCGCGGGTCAGGGCGTCCGAGCACGAGGCGGGCGTCATCGAGGTCGGCGGCACGCGGACGATGTGCCTCATGACGAGCTGGGGCGACGGGCTGTTCCCCGTCCACGCCGAGTACGGGGAGGACGGCCGGCTGGTGCGGATCCTCATCGTGCTCGCGGACGCGGAGCGCGTCCGGCGCACCGAGGAGATGTACGACCGGATGGGCTGACCGGCCGCCCCCGCAGGCTCAGCCGTCCCCGCGGGCTCAGCCGTGCCAGACGGGCAGGTGCAGGGCCGACGGGTGGGCGGCGTCCCGCAGGATCTCGAAGCGGACGCGCCGCGACGCGACCGCCCGCCCGGCGGGCTCGCCCCGGCCGAGGTTGCGGGCGAAGCGCGGGAACGCGCCGCCCGCCAGCATGACGCGGAGCCGGTGCCCGCGGCGGAACCGGTAGCCGGTCGGGTGCATCTCGACCTCGGCGCGGACGGTCCCCGGCGCGGAGATCCGCAGCACGCCGTCGGTGACGTTGCGGGAGACGCCGCGCCCGTCCACGTCGCAGAGCCGCACGAACAGGTCGCCGTGGCCGGTGCCCGCCCGCACGTGGACCGTCGCCGACACCGGGCCGATCAGGTCGAGGTCGCGGTCCAGCGGCGCGCCGGTGAGGACGGCGACGTCGGGGCGGCGCTCGGTCGCGGTGTTGTCCCGCTGCCCGCCCCGCCCGGGCAGCAGCAGCGGGCCGCCGACACTCGGCGTCGGGTCGAGAGGGTCGTAGGTGAACGCGACCGGTTCGTCCGCGGTGCCCGCGGGCGGCTCCCAGCTCAGCCCGCCGGTGAGGTAGAGCGGGGTGGTCCGCGTCCCGGGCGGCGGCCAGCGCTCGAAGTCGAGCCACCGGCCGGACTCCTGGAGGTGCAGCCGGACGGGCGCGCGGCGGAGCGCCGCGCGGTCGCCCATGAGGTGGCCCTCCAGCCACTCCACCTGGTCGGCGAGGATCGCGAACATGGCCTTCGCGTCGTGCCCCCACGGGCCGATCGTGATGCGCGCCTGCCGTCCGGCCTCGTGCAGCGCGGCGAAGTCGCGGAGCTGCCGGCGCAGGAACGGATCCCACCAGCCCGTCGCCATGGTGGCGGGCGCGGTCGTCGCGGCGACGGCGGCGCTGTGGTCGGTGGCCGCCCAGAAGCCGGGGTCCTCGGCGTGCGCGGTGACCTCGCGCAGGAACGGCTCGGGCCGCCCGATCGCCGCCGTGTCCGCCTCGCCGACGGGCAGGTGCCGCATCGCGCGGCGGACGCGCCGGTCGTGCAGCGGGCCGGGCGCGCGGCGGCCGGTCCGCGCCGGGTCCCGCGTGCCGAGCTTCGCCGACCAGACGAGCGTGTTGTGCAGCGCCAGCGCGCCGCCCGGATAGAAGGAGCCGGCGAACTCGGACGCGGTGGCGCCGAGGCCGATCGCCGCCAGCGGCGGGTCCGCGTAGGGGGCCATCGCCCACACGGCGAACCCGGGGTAGCTGCCCCCGGCGGCCGCGACGCGCCCGTCGCACCACGGCTGGGCGCGCAGCCACGCCAGGGTGGCGAGCCCGTCGTCCTTCTCGTCGTGGAACGGCCGGAACTCGCCGCCGGACCCGAACACCCCGCGCGTGTTCTGCACGACGACCTGGAAACCGCGCCTCGCGAGGACGCCGGCGAACAGCCGCGCGTCCGCCCTGTGCTTGCCGTAGGGGGTGCGCATCAGCACGACCGGCAGCGGCCCGGCCTCGCGCGGGCGGTGCAGGTCGGCGACCAGCGCGACGCCGTCCGGCATCGGCACGCGCAGGTCCCGCGCCACCCCGTAGTCGACGGGCGCCGTGCGGGGCAGCCCGAGGAACCGGTCGATGAGGTCTCCGGCGACGGCCATCGCGCCCCTCCTAGATCGTTTCCCCTACGGTAGGCGGTCATTGGGCGGTGATGAGGCCCTCGTAGGCCCGGAGCACCTTGGCGAAGTCGCCGGTGGGCAGCTCGCAGGCGTGGCCGGGGAGCCAGAGGTGCTCCAGCCGGACGGTCCGCACGTCCACCCGGAGGTGGCAGGCGTTCCCGGTGTGCTCCCAGCCGGGACGGGCGGCCCGCACGACGTCGAGGTGGTGGCGGTGGCACTGCACGTCGTGCAGCAGGAACGCGGTCAGCACGTGCCGGGGCCCGTTCACCGTCGCGACCGAGCCCGCCGCCTGCGCGGCGGCCGGTTCCAGGTCCACGCCGGACCCGGCCAGCTCGGGGAAGAACACGAGGACGTGCTTGGCGACGCCCGCGACCTGGATGGGCTCGCACGGCAGCCGCAGGACGGAGTCCGGATCGACGTAGCCGTGCACCGGCACGCCCGCGATCACCGCCGTCCACGCGCCGGGGACGGACGTGAGGAACCGGGCGCGCGGCAGCGCCTCGCCCAGCTCCATCACGAGCCGGGCCACGTCCACGCCGCGCGGCATGAACGTCTTGGTGCCGCCGCGCAGCCGCCCCGCGCCGTCCAGCACCGCGAGGTCGGCCCAGCACGCGCCGGAGCCCGTCCCCATGACGCCGTGCGGCAGGCACCGGTCGGGGTGCGGGGTGAGCCCCGCCATGTCCTCCAGCGCGGCGCGCGGCGTCTGGACGAGCGTCCAGCCCTGGGTGCGCGGGGACGCGGCCCCGAGGGCGAGCGAGGTCGCCACGTCCTCGGCGGGCGGGACGCGGCGGTGCCGCGCCTCGTCCACCTGCCGCTGGTACTCCTCCAGCACCTGCCGGAGGACGGCCGGGTGCACCGCGCAGGAGGCCCAGCCGCCGATGTCGCGGATGTGGACGGCCGACCCGTCGTAGTCGAGCCGGTGGAAGCGGTGGTGCTCCTGCCAGGGCACGGACGGGTCGCCGCTCAGCCGCACCCGGGCCCGGGCGATCGCGGCGGCGTCGTCGCCCAGGTCGTTGAGCAGGAAGTCGCGCAGCGGCGCGTGCGCGGCGTCGGTCTCCACGGCCACGCGCGCGCCGTCACCGCGGAAGCGCACCGGTAGCGTCATCGCCATTCGCGTGATTATGCCGATAAGCGAAGATCATCACCGGTGTGGCGGAATGTTCGTTCGAGGTCGTTCTGCTCAACGGACCGGTCCGGCGGGCGTCCGCCGCTCGCGCCGTCAGGTCCGGACCGGTTCGCACACCGCCTCGCTCGCGCGGCTCTCCCCCTGCTGGACCGGGACCCCGCCGGACGCCCCCGATCCGCCGGACGCCTTGAAGCCCTGGAACGACGTCCCGATGACCAGATCGACGACGCCCGGAGCGGACTTCGCGCGCGGCGCGACGCGGGCGCCCGGCATCTGGCGCGCCAGCGCCGCCGCCTGCGCCTGCGCGCCCGCCCCGTAGAACGCCGTGGTGGCCGTCGCGCCCGACCTGAGGGTGCCGACCCCGCCGACCTGCCAGCCGCCGGACCTGAGCCGCGCCGCGACCTGCGCCCCGCGCCCGTCCACACCCGACCCGTTGAAGATCCGGACCTTGCCCGGCGGCACGCTCGCCTTCGCGGCCGGCGCCGGGAGCCGCACGTCCTCGCGGAGCGCGGTGAAGAACTGGTCGGACGCCGGATGCGTCAGCGCCACACGGTTCCTGTCCGGCGCGTACGGGCCTGAGGGCACCGTCACGAACCGCAGCTTCCCCGCGTTCAGGTCGCGCATCCCCTGCCCGATCCTCAGCATCTCCCGGACCGACAGCCCCTTGTCCGTCGTCAGCGACTCGGCGGTCGCGCTGAGCAGCCGGTTCATCCGCTTCGGATCGGTGAGCACCCCGCGGCTCATGGCCTCCTTCGCCAGCGCGCCGAAGAAGTGCTGCTGCCGCGTGATCCGCTGGGTGTCCGAGCCGTCGCCGAACCCCTTGCGGCTCCGCACGAACGCCAGCGCCTGCTCGCCCTCCAGCCGGTGCGTCCCCTTCGTGAGCCGCAACCCCGCGTCCTTGTCGTAGACGTCGCCCGTCACGCAGACCGGTACGCCCCCGACCGCCGACGTGATCTTCTTGAAGCCGGTGAAGTCCACCTGCACGAAGTGGTCGATGTGGACGCGCGACACCTGCTCGACCGTGTTGACCGTGCAGGTGGGGCCCGCCCGCGCGATCGCCTCGTTCAGCATCGCGACGGCGCTGCCGGGCACCTTCGTCCCGTCCTTGCGCGTGCAGGTGGGGATCGGGACCATCAGGTCGCGCGGGAAGCTCACCCCGATCGCCTGGCCGCCGCCCGGCGACAGGTGCAGCAGCACCATCGTGTCGGACGCGGGCGGCTTGTTCCGCAGGCCCCGCCCGTACCGGGCGTTCGCGCCCTCCCGCGTGTCGGACCCGATCACGAGGATGTTCAGCGCCTTGTTCAGCTTCGCGGGGCGGCTGCCGTCGATCAGCCGGTCGACGTCCTCGTGCTGGACGGCGTTCTGGAGCTTCCAGTAGTACCCGTACGCCGACAGGCTCCCGGCGACCATCAGGCCGACGACCGCGATGCCCGCCAGGCCGAGCGGACGGAGGAGACCGCGGCGCCGGCGGCGCGGCGCGCCGGAACGCCCGCCGCGCGAACGCCCGCCGCGGGACGTGTCGTAGGGCCCGCTGCGCGACGAGTCGTAGACCGCGCCGTCGGACGTGCGGTAGCCCGCGCCGTCGGATCTGTCGTAGGGCGCGCTGCGGGACGCGTCGTAGAACGCTGCGCGAGACCCGTCGGGCCGCGGATTTCCCATCGGAGGGACCCTCCCTGTGCGGTGTCGCAATGTCTCTCCTCTCGCCCCGTTCCGGGTTCACGAAAAAAGGAGATCTAACGGGTTGACACCGCGGGGTGCTTCATGGATAACTATTCCCCATGGAGCTCTGATATCCCACGGTTGAGCCGCTCGCAGCGCTGCTGCGGCCCGCTCCCACCCTCGGCGCCACGGCGCACCCCCACTCTTTCGCCGGTCCCGGCCCCCTGCTCGCCCGCAGGTGCCGCGACCAGCGACGTCCGGTGCGCCCACGCCCCTTTCCATCCTTTCTTTCTCGTCGGCCCCTGCGCGGCCGAATTCGACGTGCTCGGAGGTGGTTTCTTTATGCGTGCCATTCACAACCAGGAATCCGACCCCTTCTCCAAGGCCAAGAAGAAGGGAAAGCGGCGGACGCCCGACGTCCGTTCCGCGGCCTTCGCCGCGGGCAACGGCCGGCGCAACGCCCGCCAGCTGCCCACGCGGCAGCTCAACCGGGGCCGCTGACGCGCGCGGCGCCCTCACCGGGCGCCGCCTTCCGGCAGCCCGTCCCGGCCCCGGCGGCGGTCCTCCGCCGCCGGGGCCGGGAACTCCGCCCACACCACCGTGCGCGCGCCGTCCGCCCGGTACCCCCAGCGGGACGCGAGCCCGTCCACGATCCGCATCCCGCGCCCCGTCTCCGCGCCGACCTCCGCCTTCACGTAGGGCCGCCCGCCCGCCGCGCCGTCGTCGGCGACCTCCAGCCGGTACACGCCCGGCCCCGCCGCGAGGACCACGGACACCCGCCCGCCGTCCCGTCCCGACGCCGTGTGCGTGACCGCGTTCGCGACGGTCTCGCTCACCACCGTCACGAGGTCGTCCGCCGCCGGGCTGCCCGCCAGGAGGTCGCGGACGAAGCTCCGCGCGTACCCGACGGACCGCCGGACCCCCGGCAGCGTGATCTCGCCGAGCACCACCAGACCGCCGCGCCCGTCCGCGGCGACGGCGGGCCCGGGACTCCCGCCGTCCGCACGATCGCCTCCCGGCCCGTCCCCCACAGCACCGCCTCCCCCATGACGGGTGGGGCCGGCCACGAGGCCCGCCCCTTCGACCCCGATCCGACCAGCTGCTCGCAACGCGTCCTCGACGCCCACCGCGACGGCTCCCTCCGGTCCGGAAAGTCGCCTGTCACCCTCGCTGTACGGCTGGGGAGCGTTCCGGCGTTCAGTTCCCGCCGAATCCCGCGCGAACGTTTTCGCAGATCGCACCGCCCGCCCCACACGCACCGTGACATCACGGCGACCCCGTCCGGGTTGACGCTTCCCATGACACCGCGCCCCGTCCGCGTCAGCCCCGCGGTTTTCGGCCGTTCGCCCGTGACAGCGGCGCGCCCGTCGTTTTTATGCTGGACGCATGGTCGCGTTGAACACCACGGAGATGGAGCTCTGGCAGGCGTGGAGGAGCGCCGCCGAGGCCGTCCGGGTCCGGGTGGCGGAGGACATCGCGAGAGCGACCGGGCTGTCGGACCCCGACTTCGGCGTGCTGGCGCGGGTGTCCGAACTGGGCGGCGGGCGGCTCCGCCAGAACGAGCTGGCCGCCTCGATGGGATGGCACCGCAGCCGGCTGTCCCACCATCTGACCCGGATGGCGCAGCGGGGACTGATCACCAGGGTGGAGGTGGACGGCGGGGTGGAGGTCGTCGTCACCGACCGGGGCGACGAGCTGCACGCGGTCGCCCGCCCGATCCACGCGGAAGCGGTCCGGCGGCATCTGCTGGACGCGATTCCGCCCGCCTTGCAGGACGACGTCCGGAGCCTGCTGGCGCGCCTCGCCAACTAGCTCCTCGCCACCGGCGGTAGCGCCGCGTCCGCCGGGGCGGCGTCCGGACGGCGCGCGGTGCCCCCGCGAGACCACCAACTACGCTGAGCTGTGAAGCGTTACTGGAAGTGATGGCCTGCGTCCGGATCCGGGGG
>NZ_CAACUY010000050.1 GCF_900659615.1 Actinomadura fibrosa
AGATCTACACTCTTTCCCTACACGACGCTCTTCCGATCTCTGCGCGGGCGGCGCTCCCGCCCGCTCGATCCGCCGCTCGGCCAGCACGGCCATCAGCGCGCGGGCGGTGTCGGCGTCCATCCGGAGCAGGACGCTCGGCGTCCCGGTCTGGTCGACGAATGGGGAGACCGAGGGGGCCGCTGCCAGCTGCGGGAGCGCCGCCCGCATCTCCTCACGGAGATCCTGGGCCAGCCGCAGCGCCTGTCGGTCGCTGTCGTTCAAGTGTGCGGTCATCGCGATCTCCGGGGAGTTCACGTGCGGGGGTCCGGGGCAATCCTGCTAGGAATGGCGTGCAGGTGCAAGGGCTGATGCACGTGCATTCTGGAAAATATTGGCCCGTAACCCCGGCCGCCGCCGCTCGTTGAGGATCACTCCAGGCCGCGCCTCCCCGGCGTCCAGAACGGCTTGACCTGCACCGACCGGCGCGGCCAGCCCCGCTCGTCCACCAGGTGCGCCCGGACGGCCTGCACGGTGCGCGCCTCCCCCGCCACGTAGGCGGTCCCCGGCTCGTCCGGGAGATCGAGCGCGCGCACCGCGTCCACGAGGACCCCGGACGACGCTGCGGCGGCGTCGCCCCGATGGCACCAGGACAGCTCCGCGGCCCGGGGCAGCGGGAGCGCGTCCTCGGGCCGCGCGGTCTCGATCGCCCCGAACACGGCCTCGTCCGCCGGCAGGGCGCGCAGCATGGCGCCGAACGGGACCGACGCCGTCTCCTCTCCGGCGAAAAGGTGGTACGCGCCGGTCCGCAGCGCGAACTTCCCCTCGGGCTTACCGAAGACGACCTCGTCCCCGGGACGGGCGTTCCGTGCCCAGCGCGCCCCCGGCCCGTCCCCCGGATGGTCCATGACGCACAGCTCCATGACGCCGGCGGACGGGTCGTAGTCCCACACCGAGTACGTCCGGAGGGCGTTGCGGACGGCGCCGCTGACCCACGTCCGCGCGGCGGTGATGTCGGCGACATGGACGCGGACCTGCTGGCCGGGCGTCCACTCCAGGCCGGGCACCCCGCCGAGGCGGATCCAGCGCATCCGGCCGGGCGCGGGCCGGACGTCCTCGACGCGGCCGCGGACGAACATCAGGTCGAGCAGCCTCTTCCGGACCCCGCGCGCGGGGACACGCTGTTCCGTCGCCACACCCACTCCCTCGGTCACGATATATCTCGTCCGTCGACGAGACACGATATATCTCCATTGCCGCCACCGCCAGGGGGCGATCTCACCTGGCCGCGCGGTCCCGTCCCGGCACGCCGAGCGCGACGAGCAGTCCCGCGGCGAGCACGATGACCGCGACGACCCGGTACCCGGCCGACATGGCGCCGGTGAAGGCGTCGATGACCTGCGCGCGCGTCGCCGCCCCTCCGCCGCCGGCGTCCGCGACGGTGAGGGCCTCGCCCGCCGAGTGGGCGTGGCCCGCCAGCGCGGTCGGCAGGGCGTCCGCGAACCGGCCGGTGAGGACCGTTCCGAGCACGGCCACGCCGAGCGCGCTGCCGATCTCCCGCGCGGCCCCGTTCAGCCCCGAGCCGAGGCCGGACCGCGCCGGCGGCAGCGAGGCCATGACCCCGACCGACAGCGGCGGCACGCACAGGCCCATGCCGAGCGACATCACGAAGAGGATGCCCGCATAGAGCCAGTAGGGCGTCGCGGCGTCCGCGAAGGACAGCGCACCGAGGCCCACGGCGAGCGTCACCATCCCCACCGCGACCACGGGACGGGCTCCGAACCGCCGCGCGAGGCCGACGCTGCGCCGCGAGACGAGGATCATCCCGACCACCAGCGGGGCGATCGCGATGCCGGTGACCAGCGGCGAGAACCCCTTGGCGTACTGGAGGTACTGGGCGTTGACGAAGAAGAGCGCGAACAGGCCGAAGAACGACAGCCCCACTCCCAGCACGCCGGCGCGCAGCGGAGCGATCGCGAACACCCTCGGGTCGAGCAGCGGATGCGCGGCCCGCAGCGCGTGCCCGACGAACACGGCGAGCAGCACGGCCGCGCATGCGAAGCCGCCGAGCACCGGCGCGGACGCCCAGCCGCGCTCGGGCCCCTCGATGATCCCGAACAGCAGGGCGAACAGCGCGGCGGTGAGCAGCGCGGCGCCGGGCAGGTCCAGGTCGGCGGGATGCCGGTCCCCGCGCGGGGCGAGCCGCGCGACGAGGACGCCGAGCACGGCGGCGAGGGGCGCCCCCGCGACGAAGAGGGCCTGCCAGGGCAGCCACTCCAGCACGGCGCCGCCGCCGAGGTTCCCGACGGCGCCCGCGACGCCGGTGGCGGCCGTCCAGGTGGCGATGGCCTGGGGCCGCCTCGCCGGCTCGGTGACCTGGAGGAGGAGGGACAGGGTCGCGGGCATGATCAGCGCGGCGCCGGCCCCGGTCACGAGCCGGCCCGCGATCAGGACGGCGACGCCGGGCGCCGCCGCCGACACCAGGCATCCGGCCGTGAACACGCCGAGCCCGGTGAGCAGCGCGCCCTTGCGGCCGTACCGGTCGCCGAGGGCTCCGGCGGGGATCAGCAGGCAGCCGAACACGAGGACGTAGGAGTCCACGATCCACAGCAGCTCCGTGGACGAGGGGTCCAGCGAGCTCGCCGACAGCTTCGGGATGGCCAGGTTGATGGCGGCGACCATCGCCACCACCAGCACGACGCACGCCGACATCAGCGGCGCCATCCCGCGCGCCGGGGGGCTTCCGTGCCCCGGGGACGCGGAAGCGCGGGCAGCATCGATCGACATGGGGGTACCTCGGAGTTCGCTCGGAGTTCGCTCAGGTGAGCTCGGAAGGCGCGGTGAACGCGCCGTGATCGGGCGGAGGGGGGATGTCCCGGGCCGCGCACCCTCCGCCTGACACCACCGTAGGCTGGCCCTGACTTGCCTTCAAATGCATCTTTTGCAGTCGAGGAGTGCGTCCAGTGCAATCCAGAATGGACCTGAACCTGCTCGTCGCGCTGGACGCCCTCCTGGAGGAGGGCAGCGTGACCGGCGCCGCGGAGCGCCTGCACCTGTCCGGCCCGGCGATGAGCCGGACGCTCGGACGGATCCGCAAGGCCCTCGGCGACCCGGTGCTGGTCCGCTCCGGCCGAGCGATGGTCCCGACGCCGCGCGCGCTCGCCGTCCGCGCCGAGGTGCACGAGCTCGTCCAGCGCGCGCGGACGCTGTTCTCCGCCGGCGGCGACCTCGACCCGGCCACGCTGACCGGCGCCTTCACGCTCCAGGCCGAGGAGGGCACCGTCGCGGTGATCGGCGGCCCGCTGCTGGAGCGCGTCCACCGCGAGGCGCCGGACGTCACGCTGCGGTTCCTCGCCGAGGGCCCGCGTGACACCCACGCCCTGCGCCGCGACACCGTCGACCTGGAGATCGGCGTCATCGGCGAGCACCCGGACACGAGGATCGAACCGCTCCTGGAGGACCGCTTCATCTCCGTGGTCCGGCCCGGCCACCCCCTGGCGGGCCGCGAGCCGTCGCTGGCGGAGTGGACGGCCGCGGCGCAGCTCGTCAACACCCGCCGCGGCCGCCTGACCGGGCCCATGGACGAACTGCTCGCCGGCATGGGCCGCTCCCGGAGCCTCGCCGGCACGGTGCCGAACGTCAGCACGGCCCTGCTCCTCGTCCAGGAGACGGACTTCATGGGCTTCGCGTCCGAGCGGCTCCATCGCCGCCTGGTGGACCGGCTCGGCCTGGAGCGGGTTCCGGTCCCGCTCGAACTGCCGCCGCTGCACCTGTCGATGGGCTGGCACGTCCGCTACGACGCCGATCCCGCCCACGCCTGGCTGCGCCGCTGCGTCCGGGAGGTCGTCGCCGAGGTCGCGGCCACTCCGCCGCCCTAGGACCGCGCCGTTCCCGTTCCGCTGGAACGTCCGCCGCAGTGAGTAGTGTCGGCCTGCTCGCTGTCTCCCAGGAATGACGGTCGCCATGGCGGAAACCCTCAGTGTCCAGACTCTCAACAGGGCCACGCTGGCACGGCAGCTCCTGCTCGCCCGGGAGCGGATCCCGGTCGCCGACGCGGTCGCACGCCTGTGCGCCATGCAGGCGCAGGAACCCAAGCCGCCCTTCCTGGGTCTGTGGACGCGCGTGGACGGCTTCCAGGCGTCCGACCTCCACACGGCGATGCACGATCGGTCGCTCGTCCGGGCCACGATGATGCGCGCCACGCTGCACCTGGTGACCGCGTCGGACTACATCGCGTTCCGCACGACGATGCAGCCGATGCTCGACACCGCGATGCGCGTGCTGGGCGACCGCGCCGCGGGCCTCGACCTCGAACAGGTCGTGCCTGCCGCACGCGCTTTCCTCCAGGAGGGGCCCCGCACCTTCAACGAGGTGCGCGCCCATCTCCAGGAGGGGTTCCCGGACGTCAACGAGCGCGCCCTCGGCTACGCCGTACGGATGTGCGTGCCGCTGGTGATGGTCCCCACCGAGGACCGGTGGGGCTTCCCCCGGACCTCCCGGTTCGCCCTGGCCGACACATGGCTGGACGCTCCGCTCGCGCCCCCCGCGCTCGACTCCCTGATGCTGCGCTACCTGGCGGCCTTCGGCCCCGCGTCCGCCGCCGACGCGCAGACCTGGTCAGGGCTCCCCGCGCTCGGCGAGGTCTTCGACCGGCTCCGCCCCGGCCTCCGCGTCTTCGCCGACGACAAGGGCCGCGAGCTGTTCGACCTGCCCGACGCGCCGCGCCCGGCCGAGGACGTCCCCGCTCCGGCGCGCTTCCTGCCGGAGTTCGACAGCCTCGTCCTCGCCCACGCGGACCGCAGGCGGATCATCGCCGACGCCCACCGCCCGTCCCTCACGACGAAGAACCTCCGCGTCCGGGCCGTCTTCCTCTGGGACGGCTTCGCCCACGGCACCTGGGAGCTGGAGTACAAGCGCAGGATCGCCACGCTCCGCCTCCGCCCCTTCGAGCCCCTCCCCTCGTCCGCCCTGGCGGCTCTGACCACCGAAGGCGAGGCGCTTCTCCGCTTCGCCGAACCGGCCGCCAAGGAGGCCCGCGTCGAAGTCGCCGAACCCGTGTGATCCTCGAACGGGCCCCGGAGGCTCAGGCGATGGTGCGGCCCAGGCCCTCCCAGTAGGGGGCGCGCAGGTCCTTCTTGAGGATCTTGCCGCTCGGATTGCGGGGCAGCGCCTCGACGAAGTCGACCGAGCGGGGCCGCTTGAAGCCGGCCAGCCGCTCGCGGGCGTAGGCGATGACCTCGTCCGCATCGAGGCCGGCACCGGGCGCGCGGACCACGACGGCCTTGACGGTCTCGCCCCACCGCTCGTCCGGGACGCCGATGACCGCGACGTCCGCGATGCCGGGGTGGGCGGCGAGGACCTCCTCCACCTCGATCGGGTACACGTTCTCGGCCCCGGTGACGATCATGTCCTTGATCCGGTCGGTGAGGAACAGGTAGCCCTCGTCGTCGACGTAGCCGGCGTCGCCCGTGCGGAGCCAGCCGTCCCCGGCGAGGAGCCGCGCGGTCTCCTCGGGCCGCTTCCAGTACCCCGGCGTGTTCTGCGCCGAGCGGACCAGCACCTCGCCGACCTCCCCCGGCGCCCGCTCCGCGTCCCCGCCCGGCTCGGTGATCCGCACCTCGACCCACGCGTACGGGCGCCCGGCCGAGCGCATGAGGCGGGCGCGCGGCCCCCCGGGATCGTGGTCCTCGGGATCGAGCTGGACGATCGCGCCGGTCGTCTCCGTCATCCCGTAGAGCTGGAACAGCGGCGCCCTGAACGTGTCGAGCGCGCGGCGCAGCGCCTCGGACGTGATCGGCGACGCGCCGTAGGTGATCGCCCGCAGCGCCGAGTAGTCCCGTCCGGCGGCGCCCGGCACCTGGCACATGAACTGGAGCACGGCCGGGACGATGAACGCGTTCGTGATCCGCTCGCGCTCGAAGACGTCCACCAGCGCGACCGGGTCGATGTCGCGCACGAGCACCTGCCGGCAGCCCGCGTACAGCCCGGCGAGGGCCCAGCCGCTGCCGCCGATGTGGAACAGGGGCATCGGGACGAGGCTCACCGACGAGCCGTCCAGCCGCCACCGGGCGGCCATCCGCTCGCCCACCTCGAAGTTCGCGTTGCTGAGCTGGACGCCCTTCGGGACTCCGGTCGTCCCCGACGTGTAGAGCTGCACCACGATGTCGCCGGGCTCGCCGACGAAGCCCGGGTCGTCGGCGGGATGGCCGGCGAGCCAGCGCTCGTACCCGTCCCCCGTCAGGACGACGCGTCCCGGCAGGTCGCCGGCCAGGGACGCGAACTCGGCGTCGAGCACCGTCACCGCCGCCTCCGCGTCGGCGACGATCGCCGCGATCTCCGCCGGGGTCAGCCGCCAGTTGACGGGCGCCGTCACCGCGCCGATCTTCGCCGCGCCGAACAGCACGTCGAAGAACTCCGGCGCGTTCTTGCCGACGTAGGCGACCCGCGAGCCGTATCCGAGCCCCGCGGCCTCCAGGGCGCGCGCGGCCCAGCTGGAGCGCTCGTCGAGCTCCGCGTAGCCGACGGTGCGGCCGTCCCCGGTGAGGGCGGGCGCCGCCCCGCGCTCGCGCGCGTGGTCACGGACGATGGACACGACGCGGTATCCCACGGCGACCCCTTCCGAATGACATTCGGTTACCCTCCGACCCTATCCGGGCCGCACTAGGCTGGGAAAGCCGCCGGAGCGGTCACGCGCCGTCATGACGCTGCGAGCGTGCCCGGCTGCGAATGGTGATCAATCTGATATCCGCACTGATTGAAAGATCCACCAAACCGGTTCAAGCTGTCCCCGACGCCAGGAATGACCCGCCCGTTCCTTTCCGACCGACCGCCGACAGGACGCGAGCATGTTCGAGATCTGGGAGACCAGCGAGCCGGCGCGGCTCATCAGCGACGCGGGCAGCCTGAAGATCGCGCTCGAGAAGGTCGACACGATGTGCCGGCTGCGCCACGACCAGGCCGCCGCGCACGTCGGCGACCCCGCGGAGGGCTACCACTTCGAGATCAGGGACGCCGACGGCAAGGCGCTCGCCCGCCTCAGCTACGTGCCCGACACCTCCCGCGACTACCAGAGCGTCGTCGTCGACGAGATGCGCGGAGACGGACACAGCATCAGCTGACACCACTTTTCGGACATCCGGTCCTCTGACCGCCCCCGGCCATCTCGCCGGACCCGGCCCGCGCACGCCCCGCGATCGCCGCAGGCCGCCGCCCCCGTCCCGGCGCGCACGCGGCGCGACGGCGCCGTTGACCGTCCTCGACCGCCGAACCTACGTTGACATGCGTGCGCCCGCCCCACGGGCCCGGTACCCGCCACCGCGGCCAGGGGCGCCCACACCCGCGCACGGCCCGAACACGTCAAGCCGGCGGACGCCAGGTCCCCGCATCTTCGACGGTGGAGGGAGCGGTCATGCCCCGAGCACGGACCCCGGAGACCGACGAGCAGGACGCGGTGTACGAGAAGGCCCTGCGGCGCCTCTCCAAGGCGTCGGTGGAGAAGCACTGGGAGCCGTACGCCGACATCCCCTGGGACGACCCCGACAGCGCCATCGACCCGGAGGACCCGCGCTGGATCCTCCCGAAGGTCGACCCTCTCGGCTCCCACCCCTGGTACCTCGCCCAGCCCGAGGACGTCCAGGCCCGCATCGGGCTGTGGCGCCAGGCGAACGTCTGCAAGGTCGGCATGCAGTTCGAGAACGTGCTGAAGCGCGGCCTGCTCACCTACGCCTACCGCCTGCCCAACGACTCCCCCGAGTTCCGGTACGTCTACCACGAGATGATCGAGGAAGGCCATCACGGGATGATGTTCCAGGAGTTCGTCAACCGCAGCGGCACGCCCGTCGAGGGCATGCCCTGGCCGGTCCGGCTCCTCGGCGAGCTCACCCAGCCGTTCAGCGTCTTCGCGCCCACCCTGTTCTTCTTCTTCGTCCTCGCCGGCGAGGAGCCCATCGACCACGTCCAGCGCCGCATGCTCCGCGACGGCTCCGCCCGCCACCCGATCCTCACCCGGATCATGACGATCCACGTCGCCGAGGAGGCCCGCCACATCTCCTTCGCGCACCGCTTCCTGCGCCGCCGCGTCCCCCGCATGCCCGCGCCGCAGCGGTTCGTCCTCAGCCTCGCCGTCCCGCCCACCATGAAGCTCGGCGCCCTGTTCATCCTCACGCCGCCCGCCGCCATGGGCCGCCGCTTCCAGATCCCGGACGAGGTCCTCAAGCACACCTACTGGGCCGCCGAGGACTCCCAGCGCCTCATCTCCCGCGCCGTCTCCAACGTCCGCGAGCTGTGCTCCGACATCGGCCTGATCAACCCCGTCAGCAAGCAGGTCTGGCGGGCCCTGCGCATCTGGGAGGACTCCCCCGCCATGGCCGAACTGCCGCCACTGGAAGGGGAGAAGTCCCCCACCTGAACACGGCGCGACCGGGTCGCGCCGGCCGGGGCCGCACAGTCCGTGAGTCCAGCGGAAGACCCCAGTACAGGAGGCGGACGGCCTCCTGTGATCGGACGCCGGGTGATGCTCGGACGTGGCGGCGTCCCAAGCGAACGATCGGCGAACTCCGGGTTCGGGAGCAGGTCCCCGCACGGGAACGGACGCGTGCGTGGCAGGATCGTCGGGCCAAGTGCGAAGCCTCGACGACGGGAGTACCGGTGCGGAAGGCGTGGTGGCGACCACGGTCCGGGGAGGCGGGGACGAGGTCGAGCGGGCCCTCGCTCGCGGAGGCGGCCGAGGAGCTGACGGCCGAGGCCGTGCGCGCGGTCGCCCGGGAGGACGGTGCCGCGTTCCGGTACCTGGTCGGCGAGCTGGCCGGGCGCCCGGAGCCCGGCGGATGGGCCCGCGCCGTCGACCGCTGCCTCGCCGGGCGGCTGCGGCAGGGGATCACCGCGGCGTGGGAGCGGAACTGGCAGCCGGCGGACGTCGTCCGCTTCGCCGGACGGCGCTACACGGCCCGGCACGGGCGCCTGGCGGCCGACGCGATCGCCGCGGAGATGCGCGCCTACTCCGCCGCGACGGTGGACGACCAGTGGCGCGAGCAGCTCGCGGCCCTCGGCGCCGAGGTCTGGTGGGAGGACGACGACGAGCACCCGGCCGCGTGGTGCGGGCGCGAGCGCGTGGACCGCGCCGTCATGGTCGCCTGCGCCGTCGAGCTCCTCCACCTCCTGCAAGGCCTGCCCAGGCTGGCGAGCATCGGCTCGCGGCCAGGGACGCCCCGCACGGAGACCTCGGCCCCGCCGCAGGCCCGCGTCCGCGAGGTCGATCAGCGGATGCTCGCCAAGGTGCGGGCTCTGCTGGCCAAGGCCGAATCGACGGAGTTTCCTGAAGAGGCCGAGGCCCTGAGCGCGCGCGCTCAGGAGCTCATAGCGCGCCACAGCATCGACCATGCGCTGCTGGCCGCGGAGACAGGCGACCAGGGCGGCCCCGCCGGTCGCCGCGTGGCGGTGGACAACCCCTATGACGCGCCCAAGGCGGTGCTGCTGACGGTCGTGGCGGACGCCAACCGGTGCCGTGCCGTGTGGCACCGGGAGCTGGGCTTCTCCACGGTCCTCGGCTTCACGGCCGATCTGGCGGCGGTGGAGATGCTGTTCACGTCCCTGCTGGTGCAGGCGACAGCGGCCATGGTGCACGCGGGGCCGAGGCGCGACGAGCGGGGACGGTCGCGGACGCGTTCGTTCCGCCACGCTTTCCTCAACGCGTATGCGGCCCGCATCGGGGAGCGGCTGCGGGAGGCGGCCGGAGAGGCGACAAGCCGGGCGGCGGCGGGGTCAGGCGGGAAGGATCTGCTTCCCGTGCTGGCCGCACGCGACCGGGCCGTCGAACGGGCCGTCGACACGATGTTCCCGAACCTGGCCAGGAGCAGGGCGGGTTCGGTCTCGAACTACGAGGGCTGGGTGGCCGGACGGGCGGCGGCAGACCTCGCCAGTCTGAACGGGCGCTCCGAGGTCACCGGGGCGTCTCGCCGTTCCTAGCGCTCGGGGTCCCCCCGGGGGGCGAGGGGGACGTCCGGTCATGCGATCGATCCTTGCGGCTTGGGAGCTACTGGTCCTTCTTGCGGCGGGTGTTGCCGCCGCGCCCGCGCAGCGGGACGCCCGACTCCTTCAGGACGTTGTAGATGAATCCGTACGAACGGCCCGTCTCGGCCGCCAGGTCGCGGATGCTCTCGCCGGCCGCGTAGCGCGGCGCGAGCTCCGCGGCGAGCTGGGTGCGTTCGGCACCGGTGACGCGGGTGCCCCTCGACAGCGTTCGGGTCACGGAGACCTCCTGTTCCGAAGCTGGGCGGCGGGACCGTCCCCGCAGCTCACAGCAGTGTTGATCTACCCAACGTACACATTCCCCCCAATTACGCCCGTGATGCCGCGCGATTCGACGCGAAATCGGCCGAAGCTGGTCTTTTCCACGGTGAGCGGCGTGTCGGAACTAGACACACGGTCCTTGAACCCCAGTGGGAGCGGTGTTCCGGTCCGGTTCTCCGGCCCAGGCGGTCCCACGGATAACGCCCTGCGGTCCACTCCCGGACGAAGCTCACTGGAGCGCGCCATCGGCCCTGGCTGCGACCGGGCTCGCCGTCCAGGGATCACCTTGTGAGCTGAAGCACTCTCCACCAGGCCTGCGGCAGGCGCGGCGGTTGCCGCTCAATCGGCCAGTTCCCGCGCCAGCAGGTCCATCAGGAGCCCGTCCCGCCACTCCCCCGTCAGCGGATCGCGCTCGTACTCGCGCATGATGCCGACCGGCTTGAACCCCACCTTCCCGTAACAACGAATCGCCGCCGCGTTGGCCGCCGCCGGGTCGATGGTGACGCGGTGATGCCCCCGCTCCTGGACGAGCCACCGGGCGAGCGTCCGCACCGCGTCCGTGCCGAGGCCACGCCCTTGGTGCCGCCCGCTCAGAAAGACGTCGATGCTCGCGTGACGGTAATCCTCGTCGAGCTCCTCGTCGTACTGGATGGCCCCGACGACCTCACCGTCATGCACGACCGCGAGCATGCCCTCGAACCCCTCCAGCGGCGCCCACCACGCCGCCACCGCCGGCTCGCGAACGATCTCGTGAAGCTTCTCCGCGTCCTGGCCGGTCGCCGGCCGCAGGACCACCCGTTCGCCCTTGATCTCCATGGCCTCAGTGTCGCCCCCGGACGTCCCTCACCGCGAAGAGATATCCACAGAACGAGGTTCTAGAGGTCTCGCCGACACCGGCGGACACATGCTGGCCGTGTCCTCGTCAGGCAAGGAAGGAACGGCGCAATGGCTACGATCACTTTTCCCGTCCCGTCGACCACGACCGCGCGCTTCGCCGTGGCGGCCGAACATGTACCGCACGACCTGCCCGCCCTGCTCCTGCGCGACTCGTCTGCCGCGTTCGCGGCACATTTCGCCGGACGGCTCGGCACAGCCCAGCTGGAGGTCAGACACGAGGACCTCGCCTGCCTCCGGTGGGATCCCACCCGCATCCGAGCCGCACTCCCCGAGCAGCGGCGAGCCGAACGGGTCTTCCACGAGGCCGACGAGTTCGCCGTCGTCACCGCCTGCGCGCCGATCACCGACCAGCCCCGCGCCGTCCAGGTCGCCCGCGCCGCCGCCCACGCCCTCGCCAACGCCACCGGAGGAGTCGCCGCCGACCTCGTCACCGGGCACATCCTCGCCCCTCCCACCGCCGAACGGACGAGCTTCGTCCTGGCCGACGACTGGCTGGGCGACGTGCTGCCTCCGTTCCGGGCGAACGGCCGATGTACGGCACCCGAGCCCGAACGCGACCCCGAAGGCGTGAACGGCTGCTCCTGCGTCCACCTGCGGACCCGCGGTCTCCGCCGCTTCGGCCTCCCCGAACTCCAGATCACGGACGTCGCCTGCCCGCACGACCTCGCCGCGCTGAACGTCCTGCGCACCGCGGCCCGGCGCCTGCTGACCGACCACTGGTCCTGGCTGAGCACCGGTCCCGCGGCCTCCACCCGCACGATCGACGCGCACATCGCCATCACCGAAGGCGACTTCAAAGACTTCTGGGGATCCACCCGCCGCGAGCGCCTGACCTCCTCCACCCCCTTCCAAGCCCGCCTCGACCTCGTGACCCCGCGCCTCCTCGCCGTAGGCGCCCCAGACGATTTCGAGGGGACGCTCAACGAATGGCTCTGGGGCGACGCACTTCCGCTCGGCCTTTACGACGTCCTCAGTTCCCCGGCCGACACCCCACTTCCCAAAGCCGCATGAAACGGCTGGAACGTCACCGACCGGGCTCCGGCCTCGCGGCCACAGGTGCATCACCGGGTGCCGCGGTGATGCATCCGCAGAGTGAGTTGCATCTGCCGACAGGCGAGGAACCGCCGCCCAGAAACCCGCAAGGTGAGCTACGCGAAGCGACGTGCTCAGGTCCCCGACCGGCCCGACGCGACCCTCGCCCACGAGGCGTCGCCTTCTCCGAAGCGATGTCGGCGACACAGGCTTCGAAGCGCGAGCGCGCCGAGCATCCGCCCATCGGCCGACGATCCAGTGTGCCCACTGAGACAACGCCCGTTCCGACCCCCGGCAGGCGGTGACCCACGCTTCCTCGCGTCCGGCGGGTAGTCGCACCGCGATGCCCGAGTGGGAGCACCACCCTCACCCCGATGGACCGCCGTCGATCGATCAAGACAATCGACTGTCACCAATGTTCAACGCTGCGTAGCCAAATTGACTACGATCGGCATTCACGGTGACCAACGCGATCCCCCGGGGCGAAGATGAACCGTTTCCTGGCTGATCCCAGACTGACCGACGTCGTCGGCGAGATCCTCCGCTGCACCTGCGGAGTCCTGGGCTGCACGGCGATGGCCGGTGCCATCTCGCTCGGCTTCTCCGCACCGGCCGGCGCGGCCATGCAGAGCGAGCCCGATCCCCGTAGACCCATACCGTCCATCTGCCGCCATCCCGGAGGCATCGGCGACTGGTACACCGCCCGGATGTGCAAGGAGGCCTGGTTGGCGATGTACGAGAAATCCATGAAGAGACGTACGCACCGCGGCCCGGACGCGCCTCGGCCAAGCCGCCCCGCACCGACTCCGGAGACCGAGACCCGCGTCCCGCCTCCCAGACCGGCGAAGAAGCCGGTCCCCAAGCCGACCAGAACGGCACGGCCCAGCCCCACCAAGCCCGCAGCGCCCGCGTCACCCGCCCTGCCCCCTCCGACCGAGAGTTCTCCCGCACCGGCCCCCACCCGCGTGCGCGAACAGGCCGCCGACCAGGAGTCGCGCACCCGTTCCCTCCAGCCCGTACTGCTGCTGGGCCTCCTCCTCCCCGCCGCAGCCGCGATCTGCTACCCCTTCCGGCACCGCATCTACGCCGCCGCGACCGCGAGTCCTCTCCTGACGGCGGCTCCCGTCGTACCGCCCCCCAGGACGCACACCGTCCACCTCACCTACCGACCGGCCCTCGACCCCTTCGCCACGTCCGCCATGGGGCTCTCAGGCCCTGGAGCGGTCGCCACGGCCCGCCTGCTCGCCCTGGCCGCACTCAGCGAGCATGGCGACACCTCGCTCCTCGTCATCCCCCGCTCCGACGCGACCATCCTGTTCGGGCTGGACGAGGACGAACTCCTCGACGACGCCCCCGCGGGGCTGTTCATCCCCGGCAACCTCGACGCGGCACTCGCCTACCTGGAGACAGAGCTCGCCATCCGCAAGAGCACCGGAGTGACCCAGGGGCGACGCCTCCTCCTGGTGGCCGACTGCGAGAACGAGTCCTCCCGCATCCGCGACCTCCTCGCCCGCCACCCAGGTGGCGTCTCAGCGATCCTCCTCGGAGGATGGAAGGGCGACCGCGCGGTCGTCGACGACGACGGCTTGGTCGATGCGCCTCCCAACCTGGCGGCCTGCCTGCCGGACCGCCTGCCCACGATGTCCCGGACCGAGGCCCGCGACCGCCTCCACGCGGCCCTAGCGGGCCACCAGCAGCCGAAACGGCGCCCCTCCGGCCGACGCTCCGGCCCGAAACGGGCCTGACCCGTCAAGCCCGCCCCAATCCCCGCGACACCCACCCGGGAGGCCCACCACACCCTGAAGCCCACACACACCCTGAAGATGACGCTCTGAAGGTCACGCCCCCTGAACGTCCGTAGCCCCCGAAGGCCCGTCCACCTCAAGCCACCGCATCCAGAAACCACCACCTCGGGGGCCGACACCTGAGCGCCGTCCCCACTCCAAAGGGCCCATCACCCACACCATGGGCAGCCAAGCAACGCACAGACGAAACTCAAGAACCACCTAACTGAAGGACAACCCGCCTCAAAAACGACCAGTTGAAGGAAGACCCGCATCAAGGACGACCTGACTCAAGGACGACCCGCCCCAGGAACGACCTGACTCAAGGACACTCGCCTCAGGAACGACCCGCCCTCAGGAACGACCCGCCTCAGGGACGGCCTGCCCCAGGGACGGCTTGCCCCAGGGACGACCCGCCTCAGGGAACGTCCGTGTACCCCTCCAGCAGATCCGCCAGGTCCTTCGGACGGCTGAGCGCGACGCAGTGCCCGGCGGCGATCTCGTCCGGCACGATGCCGAGCCGCTCGGGCACCAGCCGACGGAAGAAGGCGGGTGGGAAAAACCGATCCTGCTCGCATAGGACGAACCTCGTCGGGACGTCCGGCCAGGCCTTGAGCGGCCAGGGAGCGTTCATGGAGGCCGCGGACGGATGCGCACGCTCCATGCGCATCGCCTGGTCGGCCAGTTCGCGCGGCACGTCCTGGTAGAAGCTGATGTACGGGTCGTCGTTGCCGGTAGCGCCGCCGTCACGGGCGGCCTGCTCCCGCACGGCTTCGTGGTAGCCGGTGTTGGACCACCAGTCCCCGGGAGCCTCCCCCGGAGACGGAATCATCGCGGCGACCAGGACCAGCACGTTGGCCCTGAGCCGCTCGGCGACCAAGGGCGCGGTGAACCCGCCGAACGAATGCCCCACGACGGCGAGGTCCTGGCGCCCGCCGACGGCCTCGACCACGGCATCGGCGTAATCGGTCAGGGTCGCGACCTCATCGCCGGCGGGAAGGCCAGGGGCGACGGTGTCGTGGCCGCGAGCGCGCAACTCGGCCTCCACCAGATGCCAGTACCAGCCGGCGTCGCCCCCACCATGGATCAGGACGAACGTACTCATCAGCGGCGTTCCTCCCCGCTACGGCCCGTACCGCCTCCTAGCTGCCGAGCGACACGCGCCAACACCGCGCAGGAGAAGGTGATCCCAGCACCTGCCCAGTCAATCGGAATGAAACACCCAAGTCGAGGCGCATCAGCCAGCCAGCCGTTCGGCCCTGCGCCGAGCCAGTACCCCGCGCTCGTTATTAAGCGACGAGCCCTCCGCTTCCATAACAGCGTCCAGCAGGCAGGTCCAGCAGAGCCTGCCGCAGGGCACATGGACAAGATCGATCGCCTGAAGCGTCGCGGCCGTACCCACGCCGATCCACCGGGCCTGCGCCAGGCAGTCCAGAGAGGTGCCCGCCCACACCTGCGACCAGCCGACCGTGATCAGCAGACCCCGCCACGGTCTGCTCCAGCCACTCACCCTCCCCGCAGCCGAGAACGCACTCGAAGCTCCGCACGCTCACCAACGGCCACGCCCCGCCGATCAGACTGAAGACACCTGGGCCCGCGCCAGTGCCTCGGGCCGCCGCCCAGGCCGGACAGCCGCAGACCGCTCCTGCGACGGCTGCGTCCCTTCCCTCGGCGCCTGATCGCGGCCGACCACCTCTATCGGGACGTCTCCGGCTCGGAGCGGGCGGTCCCAGCGGCAGTGGACTCGGCGACGGCGGTCTCGGCCGGCAACGGCGCGGCGTCGCCGAAGACCTTGTCGACGGTCCTGAGCCGCAACTCCTCAAGGAGGGCGATCTGACTCTCGGCGCGCTCCAGCAACAGGCGCAGGGCACCGGCGTCCAGGTCCGGCTCCCGATCGGCGAGGACGAGCAGCGTTCGCCACCCGGCGGCCTTCCCCTCGACCGCCAGCCGCAGAGCCTCCAGCTCGATCAGGTCGCTCAGCGGCGCCCGCGTGCGCAGCCGCCCGTTGAGCTTGAGCCGCGCCGCCTTCTCGGCACCCCACATCGCCACGCTCTTGTACCGGCGGACCGGTATCCCCAGCGCCCCCGCGATCGACAGCAGCGCCCCGCGGTCGGCGGCGATCTCCTCGGCCAGCCGCGCCAGCCGCTCCGCCCCGTCCGACCCGCGGTGGACCCGCGCCACCCGCCGGGCCAGCTCCACCCCGCCGGCCGCGCCGGCCAGATGATCGTTCAGATAGATCCCCAGGGAGGCCCGGGCCTCGTTCGCCACCATGCGCCACCTTTACCCGGCAATCACCATATAAACGGCAAAACAGTTAAGGCGGCGACGGACGTCTCCGCGCGGCCGGAACCGGAGGACAGCGCGGTTTCGGAGATTTGTGCGGATCATTGCACCGCGATGTCCGCGGTGCGGGTACGGCTCCTGTGACTGCAGTTACGGGAGCGGGGGCCGATGAGCGATGAACGTTCATTCGAGCGGGCACTGACGGGACTGCTGGAGGCCAGCCACCTGACATCGTTCGATGGCCTGCCCGGCCTGATCGCCGAGCACATCGGCGAGGCGGGGCTGAAGGAGGTGCTGGTCTACCTCGTCGACATGCAGCAGACGGTGCTGCGCCTGGTGACCGGCCGCGGCCTCGACGCCCACCAGGACGCGGGAGCGGCACCGGCCGAGCGCCGGGTCGAGGGCAGCCTCGCCGGACGGGCATACCAGCAGGTCCGCATCCTGCCGGCCAAGGGGTCCGGTGAGGCCGAGGCCTCGCCCGGCGAGTGCTGGTGGGTGCCGCTCCTGGACGGCACCGAGCGCCTCGGGGTGTTGCGCGTGCGCGCCGCCGCGGACGCGCCCGCCGAGAACATCTTGATCGAGCGGATGCGACACCTGGCCTCGCTGATCGCCCTCATCCTGAGCAGCGTCCGCCAGTACAGCGACTCCTACGCGCGGCTGGTGCGCACCCGTCCCATGAACGTGGCGGCGGAGATGGAGTGGAACCTGCTGCCGCCGCTGACGTTCGCCAACGACCGGGTCGCGATCGGCGCGGTGCTGGAGCCGGCCTACGAGATCGGCGGCGACGCCTTCGACTACGCCCTCGCCGACAACACCGTCCACCTGGCCGTCTTCGACGCGATGGGCCACGACGTGATCGCCGGGGTGACCGCGAACCTGGCGATGGCCTCCTGCCGCAACCAGCGCCGCCAGGGCACCCCGCTCGACGAGATCAGCGACGGCATCGAGGCCATCCTGCTGGAGGAGTTCGGCGAGGACACCCGCTTCGTCACCGGCATCCTCGCCGATCTCGACACCCGGACCGGCGTGCTCAGCTGGGTGAACCGCGGCCACCACCCCCCGGTGATCATCCGGGAGGGCCGCTGGACCAGCAGGCTCTCCTGCCCGCCCGCCCACCCCATGGGCATGGATCTGAACGTGCCGGTCACCCTGTGCACCGAGCAACTCCAGCCCGGTGACCGGCTGCTGCTGTACACCGACGGCATCACCGAGGCGCGCGACCGCCACGGCCGCGAGTTCGGCCTCCAGCGCTTCGTCGACTTCGTCATCCGCCATATGGCCGACGGCTACCCCATCCCGGAGACGCTGCGCCGCCTGATCCGCACCCTGCTGGACGACCACGTCAACAGCCTGGGAGACGACGCGACCGTCCTCCTCATGGAATGGCACGGTCCACCCGGCGCCCGCCACGGAGATCCGCAAAAGACCAGCCGGCTAGCGACGGGCTCCGATCGACCCGTAGACGTCGTCCAGAAGAGCCCGTAGCGGACGCCCACAGACCAGGCGCAACGGCCAGCACGTCCCCACCAACGGGCCACGCCCCCGATATGACGCCCACCATCCCGCCTACCTCCTGGACGGGCAAGACATCGGCCGCACAGTCCCACAGCCGGAGACACGGCGCCAGAGAGCGCCCAGAGAGCGTCCACACGACCCGTAGCGACCCGCGCGAACGCCACCGCCACACCGGCGCCCCGCCACCCGTCACGCACGGCCCGTAGCAACCCGCGCGAACGCCACCGCCGCACTGCCCGCCCCGCCGCACTGCCGTCCCGCAGCCCGTCCCGCATCCAAGGCACAAACGCGTCGATCATTCACCCCGCCAGCGGTCGCTGTTCCTCGCGGCCAAGGTCGAGCTCAACCAGCGCCCAAGCGAGATCGCGCTCGGCCAAGACGGGAACCGGTGCTCCGTCGCCCACGGTGCCGCCGCCGAACGGAACGCCGGTTCACAGACCGAGTACCCGGCTCTGCGCCCACGCCCACCAGCAGCCGCTCGTCGTCAGAGCGGGCTGTGGCCACGCTGACCGCCCAGTCCAGCCAGCCGTACAGGTAGTTGATCGTCCTCGACCAAGTCGACGACCCACCGCATGCCGCTGTCGAGCGCAGCGTCGCCGCACGCAACAATTGGCACGTTGCGCCTCGAAGCCACGCCGCCCAGCCAACACCCCCACCGCCGTGCAAGTCGCTCCATCCTTCGCCATGGGAAGGTGAGACGGGATGGAGCCGCCGAGTCAGCGAAGCTGGCCGATCCGGTGCAGATGGTCAAAAATGATCTGGTCAACGGGTGACACACGGTCGCGGTCGCGATAGGCGAGCCACACGACTTCTTCGATCTCGCTGCTGGGGACCGGAGTCCCCTCATGCTCGGCGGTGTAGCAAGTCATCTGCACCACGATCCCGTGGGCGTGGCCGTGCGCCTGGGCACGGAAAGTACCCATGTGCTCGGCACTGGTCGGATTGATCGTGACGGCGAGCTCCTCATCGATCTCCCGTACCAGGGTCTCGACGTCGGTTTCGCCAGGCTCACGCTTCCCACCGGGAAGGTAATAGACGTCCTTGCCACGCGATCGGGTACTCAGGATCTCGCCGTCGTGCAAGTAGATCCAGGCCACCTTGTCGATGGTCGTGGTCATCATCCTTCTCCCGTTCGTGATAGCGAGCCACACCTGATCACCCGAGCGACCCAGACCAACCGCAAACCAGGCCTCGTATGCCCAGCACCACCGACCGGCCACAGTGAAACGGACGCCGCCGCCCAATGTCGCGGACCAGCGTGGCAGGCCGAACGCCAGAGACCAAGCGCGCACACGCCCCAGAACAGACCGGCTCACGCAGACGCCGGCCGGGCGCCCTGCCGCACGCCTCACCAGCATCCGGCATCCCAGTCAGCTCCAAACACACTGTTGGGGCACTACACGGCCAACCCGACCAACCGCAGGCAATCACAGGCAGCCGCCGACAGCCACAGGCAGCCGCGGACAGCCACACCACGCGTACAGAGGCGTGGACGTTTTCACCACCCGCAAGAGGCACATATACGCCACGATTCTGGTCAACACGGAGACCGGCGCCCGGGTCGATGTACTGCCCGCGGCCGGACCGCCGACACCTTGGCCGCATGGCTGCGGGAGCATCCGGACGCCAAGATCATGTACCACGGCCGCGTCGGGACGAGTGCGAAGGCCGTACGGACGCCGCGCCCGACGTCGTCCAGGCCTCCGACTGCTTCCACGTCTGCCAGAACCCTCCGCGACGCGGCGGAGAAGTGCGTCGTACTCACCGCGCCTGCCTGCCCGAGCCTGCCGACGACACCGAGCCTGACCAGCCGACGTCCGTCCAGCCGGGAGAGGCGACGTCCGTCCCGCCAGAGGCGGCGTCCGTCCCGCCAGAGGCGACCGCCTCCACGGCTGTCCCCGCCGAGTCGGAAGGTCTACAAGCGACCAAACGGTGCGAACCGCTCGCGGCGCTGCACGAGCTGCTGAGCAGGGGCGTGGAGATCTTCGCGATCGCCGAAGCGCTCGGCCTGGAGCGCAAGACCGTGCGCCGCTACACCACGCCACCAGACCCGAGGACCTGGCCCCCGCCCGAGGCGGACGGCGCGACTCGCGCGTCGACCCATTCCTGCCCTACCTCCACGAACGGTGAAATGAAGGCAGCACCAACGACGGCTCAGTCCAGATCGACCTGCTCGCTCCGGCGTCCAAGCCGCGGCCCGACGCCGCCCGCTTATCCGACAAGACGCGCCCACGCGACTACACCGGCAGCCAGCGCACCGTGCGCCGTCACTTGCAGGCCGTTCGTGCCATGGGAAACCCCCAAGGTCAGCAAGCAACTTGACGTCCGCCGCACCACCCAACTGATCACCAGCCACCCCGACCGGCTCTATCAGCCCGACCACCTGCATCGGAACGCTGTGCTTTGGCTGAAGCAGTTGCTGACCCACTGCCCCCAAGTTGGAGGCCGTCACGGCGTGTGTGGAGTCCTTCGCCCGCCTGGTGCGCGTGCGCAGCGCCCGCGCAGACGTACTCGAAGTCGAGCCGCGCGCGGATGATCGCCGGGCTGGATGGGCGGCGGTTGCCTGACTGGCTGAAACACGCCGAAGCTACGGCTTCCCGTCCCTGAGGATCAACGGCACTGGTCAACGGAATCCGCCAGGACCTCGACGCTGTCATCGCTGGACCTAGCTTGGATGGACCTCCGGTCGGTTCGAGGAGAAATCTGATCGGATCAAGCGGATCGAACGCGACGGATCAAGGCGGACCAACTTCGACGTACTCCGCCTGCAGAGTCTCCACGTCGACTGACGAGAACGACTGCCTGCTGCTTCCGTCCGACTGGCGCGTGAAACAGCGACACTCGACAATTTCGGCGGAAATTTGACAGCCTCACCTCAGGCCACCGTACTGCGCTCGAGGAGCGCATCTTGTCTGGGAGATGCCCTATGCCACCAGCACGTGCGCTCGCGCCGGACGTCGCCGCCTTCTACGCAGCACAAAGCGGCTTCTCTTCCCCCGGTCGCCTAACCCGGCTTTATGACGCCCTGCCTACCGACCCGACACGGCTCTCAGAGATCGCGCGAGGCCTAGTGATCCACCGCCTCGAAGGAGACCTCTTCGACTACCAGATCCCGGCGGATCGCCTCCACAACGACGCCGAGACCCGTTACCTCGACGACATCCTTGCTGTCATCACCGATCGAAACGACGCTCCGCTGCTCCAGCGCCGCACGCCGGGCGACCGGTTCGTCGGCGTCTGCCGCGACATGGCACTGCTGCTCTGCTCGTTCCTGCGGCACGCGGGCATCCCCGCCCGGCTCCGGTCAGGGTTCGCCGACTACTTCGGCACCGGCGGCTTCCACTTCGACCACATGGTCACCGAGTACTGGAACGAGCGAGAGGGGTGGCGGCTGGCCGACCCACAACTCGCCGACCCGCGCGTCACCACCGCGCTCGCGGTGGACTTCGATCCCATGAACGTGCCCCGCGACCGCTTCCTGGTCGCCGGCGCCGCACTGCATCTCATCCGCGCGAGCGACGCAGACCCGGCGTCCTTCGGAATCCCGCTGCCGGATCGGATGCTGGCGGGTGAGTGGTTCGTCCTCGGCAACCTGCGACTCGACCTTGCCGCGCTCAACAAGGCGGAGACGCTGTTGTGGGATACCTGGGGAGCGAGCGCCGACAACGACGACGCACTCACCGATGCCGTCCGCGACCTCTACGACCAAGTCGCACAGGCCACCAGAGACGAGGTGCTCTTCGACATCGCACGCACTATGTTCACCGAGAACCCGAACCTCAGAACACCGCGGACGGTGTTGTCACTGGCACCGTTCAACGGAGCCATCCGCGTCACCCTGCGCTGACGGCATTTGTTCTGACCACGCTGAGTAGGCATCCACAACGATTGGATCAGAACCTTGTAGCTCTCCCCCGTCGTGGCTGGCCAAGTAGCTCCCGAGCCCGGCTTTCCGGGCTCGGCTTTCCGGGCTCGGCTTTCCGGGCTCGGCTTTCCGGGCTCGGCTTTCCGGGGTCGACTTTCCGGGTCGACTTTCCGAGCTCGGCATGGCGAGCTCGGGCCGCGGGCTCGATAGGCGTATTGGGTCTTGAGTCGTCGTCATCGGCGGCTCGTGAGCTGGCGATTGATGACCGCGGGACGGTTCCGGCTTGGTGGTGAGAACGGTGTCGTTCAGGCCCATCGTGTACGGATGCGTCCGATGCTCGACTGGAGCGTGAGGGTCTGCGTCCCTGCTCCGACGTCGTGACACGGTGGCCGGCTGGCGTTACGAGGCCTCGCTCTCTGTCAGCCGAGCCACACTTCTCTCCCGTTGACCCACGGCCAATTCAGCCCACGTTGCCGTGTCACGGGGGGAAGCTCACCTTGGGTCTCACCTCCGATCCCTCTCTCGCCTCGCATCGGTATGTGAGGCTTCCCAGTTCGTTGTTCGATCGCGGCCACCGCCCGATGTCTGCATGCCCCTATACCCCCTGCGCTCGCTTGAGCGTGCGTTCGGCTATCTCTAGGCTCAGGCGACGCCAGGATCGTGGCGTGCGCTCTCGGCTCTGGCGGTGACGAGCGCGCGGAGCGTCCGGCCGAGTGGGGCGGTATCCGGCGGGTGGTCCAGTTCGCGGTCCACGTAGGCAGTGCACTGGAGTAGCCATGTGCGAACGAGGTCTTCGACCTTGATCTCTGACTTGCGCAAGCGGTCGTGGAACAAGCGGCGCCTCTCTTCAGTGACCCGGCTTACGAGGTCCTGATCTGCGCTCAGCGCCTTGATATCCGACAGCGCGTAGCGGCCGAGCTGGTCGGAGGCCAGGTCTCGTTCCACGGCTATGCGGTCGAAGATCTTCCTGGGCCAATCGAGGATCATCGACGCACCGCTCGCGTCGACGCTGTCGGTCAGCGGTCCCTTCCTTGCGGAGACAACGGCGCGTACCTCGTCGGCATCGAGCCGGTCCAGGTCACGCAGGAGGTAGACGGGGTGGCCTCGGAACTTGCTGACAACGTTGAGGTCACCGCGTGCGACGAGCACTTCGACGTCGCCGCGTTCGACGTCGAGTCCCACTCGCGCGGCGAGTCTTGCCGCAGCCTTCGCGGAGCCGATCGGGGGTTCCTCGCCAAAGGTCGAGGTCACCCGGGCACCGGCGTCCTCGGCCTTGTCGACGAGGGCAGGGGACCAGCGCTCGCCATCGAGGTCGGGAGCCGGGACGATCCCGTGCTCTCGGCCGAGGCGTAGCTGCCACGGGGACAGCCCTAGGTGGCTGGCGAGTTGGTGGATTCCGTAGTCGCCGCGGACGATTCGAGCGGGCATCTTCGTGCCTCCTGTGATGCTGTGAAGCGCTGACACCCATCAGCCTCACGCACGCCGCTCACAGAGGACACCAGAATGCCATTCTGTGGATAACTCTGATCAGTCGCCGTCATTCATGGCCACTCCCATGCCGATCATGAATCCGTGCCATCTTGATTAACCTCAAAGTGGCACACGCCAGGCAAGCAAAACATTCCTCGATTGTCTGGACAGATTGGATAACTGTCCTTTGCCCGGTGAGGGAGGCACCAGGCATGCCAGGCTGGGGGCATGGATGCGATGCAACGGCTGGGGATCGGGCTGGCGGCGCTGGGGCGGCCGGCGTACATCAACGTGGGACGGGCGGAAGAGCTGCCCTTCGACCGGACCGTCGCCAGCCTGCGCAAAGCGACCTGGAACGTCCTGGACGTGGCGTACTCGGTCGGGATCCGCTGGGTGGATGCCGCACGCTCCTACGGGAAGGCGGAGGCGTTCCTGAGCGAATGGCTCGCCTCGCGCGAGCCGGAGGACCTCACCGTCTCCAGTAAGTGGGGCTACGCGTACGTCGGCGAGTGGAAGGTGGACGCGCCCGTGCACGAGGTCAAGGAGCACAGCCTCGAACGCTTCCGCGCCCAGTACGCCGAGACGTCCGAGCTCCTGGAGGGCTCGCTGTCCGTGTACCAAGTGCACTCCCTCACCGAGGACAGCCCTCTTTTCCATGACGTCCGCCTGCAGGCGGCTCTCGCGAAGCTGGCCGCCAAGGGCATACGGGTGGGTTTCTCCACCTCAGGCCCGCGTCAGGCCGACACGATTCGTCGAGCCATGGCCCTGGAGGTGGCGGGACAACGGCTCTTCAGCACTGTGCAGTCGACGTGGAACATCCTGGAGACGTCTGCGGAGGACGCTCTACGGGAGGCGCACGAGTCGGGGCTCCACGTCATCGTGAAGGAGGCGATGGCGAATGGGAAACTCGCCATCAGGCCGCCCATGGCGGTGCGCCGTGTCGCGTCCAAGAACTATGTCCAGCCCGACGCCCTTGCCCTCGCCGCGGCTCTGAGCCGTCCATGGGCGGACACCGTCCTCATCGGCGCAGTCAGTCCGGCACAGATGGAGGCCAATCTGGACGCGACGAAGGTATCGCTCGACCAGGACGAGTTGGACATCCTGGCCGGTCTGAGCATCCCGCCGGAAAGGTACTGGGCCGAGCGGAGCGCGCTTCCCTGGACGTGACCCGTCGCCAGTGCGGGACGTGGAGCCGGTCCATGGCACGATGAAGCGCGCCCACCATGATCGGATTCGTGCCCATGCAGCCAGAGTTGCCGCGGACGTTCGGCCCCTACCGTGTGGTCGCGCGGCTGGGGTCCGGCGGGATGGGCGAGGTCTTCCTCGCCACGTCGCCGAGCCGGCGGCTGGTCGCGGTGAAGGTCATCCGGTCGGAACTGCTGGGCGACCCGAGGTGGAGGGCCAGGTTCCGCCACGAGGTGACCTCGGCGCGCTCGGTCAGCGGCTTCTACACCGCCCCCGTCGTCGACGCGGATCCGGACGCGGACCAGCCGTGGCTTGCGACGCAGTACATCCGCGGCGTGAGCCTGTCCGGGGTCGTACGTGACCGGGGTCCGCTTCCCGAGCAGGCGGCATGCCGACTGGGGGCCGGGTTGGCCGAGGCCCTGATCGCTATCCACCAGGCGGGGATCGTCCATGGCGACCTGAAACCATCGAACGTCCTGCTGGCCTCGGACGGGCCCCGGGTCATCGACTTCGGCATCGCGAGGCCCCTGGACGCCCTGCCCCTGTCGCGCTCGGAGGTTCTCGGAACGCCTGCCTACATGTCACCGGAGCAGGCACTCGGCGAACCGGTGACGACGCAGAGCGACGTGTTCTCGCTGGGCGCCACCCTGGTCTACACAGCCACGGGTTCCGCGCCCTTCGGCACCGGTCACAAGGTGCGCGGACGCATCGTCCACGCCGCCCCGGACCTGAGTAGGCTGCCGGATCCCATGCGTGGACTCGTGACCCGCTGCCTGGTGAAGGAGCCGCAGGAACGGCCTTCTCCAGAGCAGGTCCTTACCGCCCTCACCACGCTCCTGGACGCGCATTACGGCGACGAATGGCCGCCGACCGATGTGGAGGAGCTGATCGGGGTGCAGGAGAGGACGCTCGTCGAGATGACCGCCGAACTACCCACCGTCCGAGAGGTCCCCGAAGCGGCCCCTTAGGGACGGGGACTGTCAGGCAGGTCCTCGGCGAGTACCTGCCAGAAGGCCGTCTCGTAGGCGTGCAGGAGACGTGCGGCGCAGGCGATCTCCGTGGGATCCTCGCCTGCGGCGAGTCCGGCGGCGATGACGGCGAGAGCCTGCTCCTCAAAGCCCGGGGGCGAGCTAGCGAAGAAGGTGAAGAAGCCCACGGCCTTGTCGTCGAAGCCGTAGTGGAGCCGTAGGGCCGCAGCCGTACGTGAGCAGTAGGCGCCCCACTCCTCCAGGTTGGCGAGCATCGCCAAGGCGACCTCGGCGGCCGAGCCGAAGGCCGCCCTCTGCGCCAGGTACGCCGGATAGGCCTGGGCGAAGGGCTGCGGCTCGTAGGCTTTGAGATTCTTCTCACTTTCGCCGAGGGCCGCGGCGAAGTCGTCCAGTAGCGTCAGCGCCTGTCCCTCACCCTGCGCGAGGGACAGGAAGAGGTCACCCGAGGGCGGATCAGGAAAACGGGCGGCCAACAGGGCGAAACTGCGCCGATCGCTACGGACGATCCGATACTCCTCTGCAGCCAGCCAGGCCAGGCGTTCCCGGGGCAAGTCACCCGTCTCCAGCAGGTCGAGGAACCGGTTGCCCGTGGCCGCGGCCGCGATCTCCGTGCGGGCGCGCGCGACGAGCTCGGCGGCGATGTGGTCGCTCATGGCCTCCACCGGAGTACTTCACCGCGGGTCCCGTCAACGAACCTGCCCGGATTGGCCCATGTGATCACCTGGATACGATGAAAGCCGGAACGTCTACGCAGGTGTGGACGGAGTTGGGAGCGAGCGAGTATGTCGGATTTCGAGCTCAACCACGCGGGCGGCCGGATGCCCCTCGAGGTGACGGCGGCGACGGAGGGCCCGTCCGGACTGGGCGTAGGCACTCTCCTGAAGGAGACGGGGCACGTCACCCTCGACCCCGGTTTCACCAACACCGCGTCCACCACGTCGGCGATCACCTACATCGACGGCGAGGCGGGCATCCTGCGCTACCGCGGCTACCCCATCGAGGAGCTGGCCGAGAAGTCGTCCTTCCTCGAGGTCGCCTACCTCCTGATCTACGGTGAGCTGCCGGAGACCGACCAGCTCCAGGAGTTCACCGACAGCGTCCGCATCCACACGCTGCTGGACGAGAAGTTCCGCGCGTTCTTCTCCGCCTTCCCGCGCCGCGCGCACCCGATGGCGGTCCTGTCCTCGGCGGTCAGCGCGCTGTCGACCTTCTACCAGGACAGCCTGGACCCGTTCGACCCCGAGCAGGTCGACCTGTCCAGCATCCGCCTCATCGCCAAACTGCCGACGATCGCCGCGTACGCGTACAAGACGTCCATCGGCCAGCCTCTCCTCTACCCGGACAACTCCCTCGGGTACGTGGAGAACTTCCTCCGCATGACCTTCGGTCTGCCCACGCAGCCGTACGAGATCGACCCCGAGATCGTACGGGTGCTGGACATGCTGTTCGTCCTCCACGCCGACCACGAGCAGAACTGCTCCACCTCGACCGTGCGCCTCGTGGGCTCCAGCCAGGCGAACCTGTTCTCCTCGGTCTCCGCAGGGGTCGACGCCCTGTTCGGTCCCCTGCACGGAGGCGCCAACCAGGCCGTCCTGGAGATGCTGGAGCGCATCCACGAGAACGGTGACGACATCGACTCGTTCGTGCGGCGCGTCAAGAACAAGGAGCCCGGCGTCAAGCTCATGGGCTTCGGCCACCGCGTCTACCGCAACTACGACCCGCGTGCGGCGGTCGTCAAGAAGGCCACGGGCAAGGTCCTGGAGGCGCTCGGCAAGTCCGACCCCCTTCTGGACCTGGCGATGCGCCTTGAGGAGGTCGCGCTGAGCGACGACTACTTCGTCGAGCGGAAGCTCTACCCGAACGTCGACTTCTACACCGGCGTCATCTACAAGGCGATGGGCTTCCCGACCAACGCGTTCACGGTCCTGTTCGCGCTCGGCCGGCTCCCCGGCTGGATCGCCCAGTGGCGCGAGATGATGAACGACAGCTCCACCAAGATCGGCCGTCCGCGCCAGGTGTACGTGGGCCCGGCCGAGCGCCACTACACCGACATCAACGCCCGCTGATCGGCACTCTCGTCCACGACAACGGCGTCGTGGACACCGCCGCGGCCCCGCCAGTCGAGTAGACAGCGAGAGGGCCGCCCCGTCGCCCTGACGGTTCCGTGCGCAGCGGACGGGCCCCATCCCGTCCGCGCGCACCGTCTCCGGATCTCCTACGGGAATCCACGTCCTGTCGCGGATCGCCTCGCAAGACCGCTCGGGTTAGCCTGAAGCCGCGACGCTCCCAGCGGAAGGCGATCCGGGACGATGGATGCCCTTGTCGAAACGCAACTGTCGGACCTGGACTTCTGGGCGAAGCCACAGGCGGAACGCGACGACCTGTTCGCAGCGCTCCGGGCGACGCAGGGACCGGTCTACTGTCCCCTGCCGGACGCCCCGGGCTTCTACGCGCTCACCAGATACGACCAGGTCACCGAGGCGAGCCGCCGTCCCGAGGTGTTCAGTTCCCAGCCGACGTCGGTGAGTCTGATCGATCCACCGCCGCAAATCGTGGAGTACTCCGGCTCCATGATCAGCCTTGACGATCCACGGCACGCCAGGCTCCGCAGGATCGTCTCCCGTTCGTTCACGCCGCGGATGATCCAGCGGTTCACGGGCGACGTGAGCGTCCTCGCGCGCCGGATCGTGGACGACCTCGCCGCACAGGGTCCCTGCGACTTCGTCGAGCACGTCGCCATGCCCATGCCGCTGCGGATCATCTGCTCCATGATGGGCATCCCCGACTCCGCCTACGACGAGGTCATCGACGCCACGAACGCGATCCTGGCCATCGGAGACCCGGACTACGTCGGCCCGGACGGCAAGGACCGCTCCACGACTCTGAGCGAGAAGTTCTCCTACTTGCACGCCCTCATGAGCGATCTCAGCCGCATGCGCCGCGAGCGTCCCGCCGACGACCTCGTGACCGCTCTGACGCACGCCAACGTGGACGGTGAGGCCCTCACCGACCTGGAGCTGGCGCGCTTCTTCTCGCTCCTCGTGGTGGCGGGCAACGAGACCACCCGAAACGCGCTCTCGCACGCCCTCGCCCTCCTCACGGCCCATCCCGATCAGCGAGCCCTGCTCCTCGCGGACGTCGAAAAGCACCTCCCCGACACGGTCGAGGAGATCGTCCGTTACGCCACCCCGGTGACGTGGATGCGCCGCACACTCAAGTGCGACTACGAGTTGCTTGGCCACGTCTACCGCTCAGGCGAACGTGTGATCCTCTACTACAACTCGGCCAACCGGGACGAAGCCGTGTTCAAGGACCCGCACGCCTTCGACATCACCCGCTCCCCCAATCCGCACATCGGTTTCGGGGCACCGGGCCCGCACTTCTGCCTCGGCGCCCACCTGGCCAGACGAGAGGTCACGGTGTTGCTCCGCGAGCTGTACACGCGCCTCCCCGACCTCCATGCCTCGGCTCCGCCCGTCCGGCAGCGCACCAGCTTCATCAACGGGATCAAGTCCCTGCCGTGCGCTTTCTGATGGACGCCGGTGATCTCAGACACCATCCTGCGCGAACCATTCAGACATTTCGCGATTAAGCGGATTTGTGCCCCATCTCCGATCTCCTCGGCCCTGGTTTTCCACAGAATCGCGTTCCACTTCCGGCGGTTCGCCGGTTCCTCGAGGCTGGACAGCACACGCCGCCCGCCGGGAATTCGAGGAGACCGCAATGGCCATCACCATCAACGTGCCCAAGAAGATCACCACGGGTTTCGTCGTCGCCACCGACCACGTCCCGGACGAAGTCTCCATCGCGATCCGCCAGCGGTTCTCCGGCGGCGACGCCCTGGAGATCGCGGAACGCCTCGGCACAGCACGCCTTGAAGTGGCGGAGCATCGCGCCGAAGACTCGCCGTGGGACCTCAGCCAGGTCACCGGCCACGACATCGACGACATCGAACGCGCACGCCATGCCGACCGCCACATCGGCGTGACGTCCACCCTGCCGGTCAGCGATCTCCCCACGGGCGTCCATCTGGCACGCGCCACCGCCAAGGCGATCGCCGAGTCCGTCTGCGGCGTGCCCGTGGACCTCGACCTCGACCAGGTGCTCCCGGCCATACCTCGCGAACGCGATAGCGGGTTCGTCCTCGCGGACGACTGGCTCGGCACCTCGCTGCCGCCCTACCGAAACGCCGGCCGATGCACCGCAGCCGACGACGACGTCGACGGCTGTTCGTGCGTCGAACTCGTGACCAGAGGCCTGCGTCGCTTCGGGCTGCCGGAGCTGGAACTGGTCGATGTGGGCTGCGCCCATGACCTCGCGGCGCTCAACGTCCTCCGTGCCACCGCCCAGCGCCTACTCCCCCTCGGCAAGCACGCCGGCGAGCACGTCCTTCCGTCCGAGTACTCACTCGCCGGGGAGGACTTCGCTGCCTTCTGGGGCGGGACAGAACCGGCATGGGATGACGGCCCCGTCCCCGTCCGCCTGAGCGAGGCTGCGGATGACCGTCTGCGCATCCGACCGCCGGATGACTTCCCCGGCACACTGAACGAATGGCTGTGGGACGAACTACCTCCCGTCCTACACGAGATGCTCAGCTACGACCCCGACGAGACACCACGCCCTGACTGAAACGCTCACCGGCGACCACCAGCACACTGCCACCACTCTGTCGTAGATGCAGCAACGCGAGCGGGGCAGCGCGTACCGGGAGCGCACACCGACAGGCCGCAAGATGCCGAACTTGGGCGCCGGCGCTGGGTGGCAGACCACTACGCCACCCAGCAACCGGTGACCAGCACACTGCGACAGAGCAGGCATCGCCGAGCTGTCCGCACCGATGATGCACGCCGAGTTGGAGGGCTGGCTCCAGGTGGCCCGCGCCGGCTCCGCCACCGCGCCCTGGGTACGGCCGCGTAGCGACATCGTGGTGGGTTACCTCCTGCCCGGGGCGCTGCCCGCACTGCGCCGATGGGCGTTCTCACACCAGTCGCGACGGAAGATCGGCCGCGACGAGGTGCTGGCGGCGCTGCCTGCCCAGGCGCGGGTCGATCTTCCGCGTGCGCAGGGCTCGCAAGCTGGTGTTCGCCAACCCCACCGCCCGGCTCGACGTTCCCACGTCCGACGAACAGGTCCCCGCTCCGGTCGACTTGGAGGTGCTGCGCGCCGCGCTGGACTTCGACAATCCGGCCGAGGCGCCGATCACCGCGTTGCTAGCCTTCCACGCGGTGCGCATCGGCCAGCTGACCGTCATCTGCCTGGACGACACCTGGGACGGACGGCTGCTCGTCGGCGACCAGGTGATCCCGCTGGTCGAGCCGGTCCGCCACCGGCTCGGTCACCTACCTGGATCATCGCATCCGAACGTGGCCGACCTTGGTCACCCCTACCTGTTCCTGCACACCCGTAACTGGGGAACCACCCGGCACGTGACCGCGTGGTGGGTCCGGTATCAGCTGCGTCTGCCCGGCCAGCTCATCCGCCGCGACCAGAATCTCGACGAGGCTGTCGCCACTGGCGGCGGCATCCTCGCCCTGTACGACCTGTCTGGCCTGTCGATCGCGGGCGCCTACCGCTACACCAGCGTCATGGGCGTCGCCGAACCCGGCGTCCCCCGGAACCGACCATGCCGTCCAGCCGCCCAGCTGCACCATCCCAGGGAGCATCACCGCGATGACCGCACCGCACGTCGGCCCGCAGTTCGCCGAGGAGGAGTTGGGCACCGCCGAACGACAACTGCTGCACGCCGCCGCCACCGGCACACCCGTCGACCTGCGCATCGGCGATGCCCAACACGACGCTCCCGCCCACGCAACCGCCTGGGGCGCCGAGCGGACCGTGCGGGCCGGAGTGCTGATCGATCTGCTCACCGGACAACACACCCCCGAGGGCGGCCGGCTGCGGGCGGTGAAGCTGCGTGGCGCCCGCATCGTCGGCGAACTCGACCTGGAGGAGGCCGAGCTGGCCTGCCCGCTGGTGCTGGCCGACTGCCACATCGAGCAGCCGGTCAACCTGCGCGGAGCCACCTCGCCCGCGATCCGCCTGCCTGGCTGCCATCTGCCCAGGTTGGCCGCCGACCAGTTGCGGACCACCGGCGATCTCAACCTCGACGGCCTCACCGCCGAGGGGCCTATCGCCCTGGCAGGTGCCCGCATCGGCGGGAACCTGTCGCTGAAGGCTGCCCACCTGGCCAATCCGGGCGGCCACGCACTGCGGGCCGAGGCGCTCACCGTCACCGAGAGCATGTGGTGCCGGGACGGCTTCACCTCCATCGGCGAGATTCACATCTCCGGCGCCCGCATCGGTGGACGGCTCTCCATGGTCGGCGCGCGGTTGTCCAATCCGGGCGGGCGGGCACTGACCGGCGACGGCCTGACCGTCGAGCAGAGCATGACCTGCCGGGACGGCTTCACCGCCGAAGGCGAAATACGCCTGCCCAGCGCGCACCTGGGACGACTGTCGCTGGTCGGCGCCCGGTTGTCCAACCCGCGGGGGTACGCCCTCACCGCCGACGGCCTCACCATCGAACACGATCTGGATTGCCGGGATCGATTCACCGCCGACGGCGAGGTCCACCTGCGCGGCGCCACGATCGGCGGCACCCTGCACCTGACCCAGGCCCGGCTCAACGCGCCCGGCGCCGACGCGCTGGCCGCCGCCAGGCTCACGGTCGGCCACGACAGGTTCTGCCGTGACCTGTCCGTTGAAGGCGAGGTACGTCTGCCCGGTGCCCGCATCAGCGGCCGACTCGACTTGAACCAGGCGCACCTGACCAACCCCGGCGCCACCGCACTGACCGCCGATCGACTCACCGTCGAGGACGGCGTGCTGGGCGAGAGACTCACCGCCAACGGGCAAGTACGCCTTCCCAACGCCCACGTCGGCGGGACTCTGGTACTGGCCGGCGCCCACCTCACCAACCCCGGCGGCCAGGCGCTGAACGCCGACGGTCTCGCTGCGGACGGCGACGTTCACGCCACCGACGGGTTCACCGCCGAGGGAGAGATCCGACTGGTCGGCGCCCGCATCGGCGGCCTGCTCTCCTTCGAAGCCGCCACGCTCCTCAACCCAGGCCGACGGGCCCTGTACGCCTTCCGGCTGTCGACCGGTGGCGGTCTGCACTGTCGCGCAGGATTCAAGGCAGAAGGAGAACTGCTGCTGGCCGGGGCCCGCATCGACGGATACCTCGACCTGTCCGACTCCACGCTCACCAAGCCGGGTCGGCAGGCCCTGGATCTCGAGGGCACCACCGCCGTCGCCCTGGTCCTGCTGCCTCGCCACCGCCCCGATGGCGGCGTAAACCTCGCCAACGCCCGCGTCGAGATCTTCGAGGACGACCCGGCGACCTGGCCCACCTCGATCCACCTGCGAGGATTCACCTACGACAGCCTCGGCCCGCGCAGCGACAAGGCCGATGTCCGTACTCGGGTGGGTTGGCTGGCCCGCGACCCCGGCGGCTACGCGCCGCAACTGTACGATCAGCTCGCCGCCGCCTACCGGCGCGCCGGAGACGAACAGGCGGCGGGCAAGGTCGCGATCGCCAAGCAGTGGCGGCGCCGCGCGGTGCTCAACCCGGCGGGCAAGGTGGCGAACTGGCTACTGTATTTGACCGTCGGTTACGGCTACCGCACATGGCTGGCCGCCATCTGGCTGGTCGGCCTGCTCGCCCTCGGCACCTGGATCTTCACCGCCGCCTACCCGCACGACCTGACACGCGTCGATACGCGCGCTCCGCACTTCAACGCACTCGGCTACACCCTTGATGTGCTGTTGCCGATCGCGGACCTCGGCCAGCAGAAGGCCTGGCGAGCCCACGGCGCCGCCATGTACTGGTCTTGGGCGTTCACCACGGCCGGGTGGGTGCTCACCACCGCCGTGGTCGCCGGGCTGACCGGCCTCCTCAAACGCGAGTAGCCATCGCCAGCTCGCGTCGACGTCAAGGATCGCGATGCGAGGCCACCATTCCCGACCACCGGGCCACCGGGGGCCGCCGGGCCACCGGGCTGCCGAACCGCCGGACCACCGAGCCACCGGACCGCCGGGCCACCGCTCCGCCGGACCGCCCGGCCACCCGGCCACCGAACAACCCGGACCACCGCACCACCGAACCGCCCGGACCACCAGACCACCCGGGTGGCCCGGGCACCGGGGCTGCCCGGGCCACCGGGGTCGCCGGTCGCCGAGGGCTTCTGGACTCTTGGGCTCCTGGATCCAGCAGGCTGCTTGCGGGACGTCCATGCCGGAGTTCGTCTCATTTGCCTCCCGAGATGCCAGAGACTCCGGGGAAGTTGTGCTCAGGGGCGGGTGGTGGTCGTGTGGTGTGTGCTCCGGGGGCGTGGTTCTGGTGGTGGTTGAGGGAGTGGGGGCGACTCCGGAGTCTTCTTCGCTGGTGGCCGTTAGGGTCGTCTGGCATGGAGGCTGTGGGAGTACCAGGCTCGTTGGCCAGGGTGTTGTCGGACGTTGCGGACGAGCGCGAGGCTCAGGACCGCATGTGGGGCGTCCAGGAGTTCCCCGACGGCAGTGGGCCGGAGTTCACTCCGCGCGCGGAGGACGCGAAGAGGGAGTGCGGTGAGGCAGCGGCGGACGGACGGCTGACGTGGCGGCACATTCTCGCGGAGGAGTTCTTCGAGGCTTTGGCGGAGTCTGATCCGGCCAGGCTCCGTAACGAGCTCGTCCAGACGGCGGCCGTGGCGGTGAAATGGATTCAGTCGTTGGATCGGCGGCGTGGTGCGGTGCACGGGGCCAAGGGGAAAGGCGGAGTGGCCGAGAAGCTCGTTCGTGACCGCATACCCGAGATCATCGAGCGAAGTGGAGGCGAACCGGTCTCACGGATCGCCGATGCCGGGGAGTACGAGTTGCTCCTCCGCACCAAGCTGTACGAGGAAGCCGGCGAGTATGTGAGCGATGGCAATCCCGCTGAGCTCGCGGACGTTCTGGAGGTCGTCCACGCTCTGGCTGCCCTCCACGGGCTCACTCCCGATGACCTCGAAGAACTTCGCTCGAAGAAGGCCATTGAACGCGGCGGCTTCGACGGGCGCGTCGTCCTTCAGATGCCGTAGGCGTTGCTTGTCACTGCCGCATTGATCTCGTTCGGGTTTCGTGACTTCGGTTTGCTGCGCTTCGTGCTGGTACGTCGCGATTGAGCGGCTGATGTTGGAGCCGGGTCTCGGGTTGTTGGGGCGTTGCGTTTGGTAGCGGGTTTAGTGAGAGCTGTCGGGCTTCTTGTCGCGGACTCCGTAGTCGGAGCTTGGTGTGGCTCAGTCTTGCGGTGTGTTGTGAGTGGCTGAGTTGACGCGCATCCCATTGAAGATGATCTCCAGGGTGCGATGCCGTAGGTCTTCGCTCCAGGCGCCACTGAGGACGCCTTGGCATGCGGCGGTGAGGAGCGCGATGACTTCGGTCACCCGGATTTGTGGACGGATGGCGCCGGCTTGCTGCGCCCGGATCAGGAGGCGGCTGAGGGCCTGCTCCAGCTCCCGGATCGGCCCACCGGGTTCTATCTCGTTACCCGTACGCGCGAGCAGGTCGACCACTGTTCTGGTCGCTGCGGCCTGTTCCACCAGCGAGGTGAAGAACGTGAACAGGGCGGTGGCCGGGTCGCCGTTCTCGCTCAGCTGGTCCGCCTGCTCCGCGAGGCGTTGACGCAGGTCCTTCATGATGGCCGCGAGCAGGTCGTCCTTGGTCGGGAAGTGACGGAAGACGGTGCCGATCGCCACCCCGGCCCGCGCCGCCACCTCTTCCGTCGAGGCGTCCGGACCCTTCTCGGCGAACACGGCCTCCGCCGCGGTCAGGATGCGGATCCGGTTGCGCCGCGCGTCCGCGCGCAGAGGCCTGCCTCCCGGAGCATCGGACGAAGGCGGAGGCGTCATTCCGGCATCCTCTCATTGACAACATGAGTGGAGACTCATATTTTGCATCCTGAGTCACCACTCATGTTCTGGCTGGCACGAAGGGAACCCCATGGCCGCCAATACCGCCCCGGCGCTGAGCCCGACGCAGGTCTTCGAACGCTTCCGCGCCAACGTCCTCGCCGGGAAGCCCGGCTTGACCAGCGAACTCTGCGCTGACGACGTGGTCGTCGAGTTGCCCTTCGCGCGAGCGGGCATGCCGCACCGCATCGCCGGGCGCGAGCAGGTCGCCGCTTTCACCGCGGCGGGCAGGGAGGCGCTACCGGTCACGTTCGATGAGTTCCGCACCATCGCCTTGCATCAGACCACCGATCCAGAGGTGATCGTCGCCCAGTACGAGGTGACGGGAACGGCGACCGCGACCGGGCATCGCGCGACGGCGCCGTTCGTTCTCGTCCTCAGGGTTCGGGACGGCCTGGTGGTGCACTGGTGCGAGTACCAGGACAGCACGGCGATCGCCCAAGCGCTTGCCGGAGATGCTCACTGATCGACTCTCGGGTTCCCGAGGACCGGCTCAGGACCAGACTCTGCGGAGGGTCCAGGAGTCGGTGGCGGGCGCGGGCGGGGCGGTCACCTCCGCGATCGCCAGACCGTCCGGGGTGATGACCTGGAGCCGGTAGAAGCGCGCCTGGCCGGGCGCCTGCCACTCCTCAAGGACGCGCCGCACCTGGTAGCAGCCTCGTGCTCCGGAGATCTGGGACGGACGCCCCGTGGACGTGGTCTCCGCGGAGACGGGTTCATCGATCAGCACGGGACCGCACCCTATCTCGAACTATTGTTCGAGAAAAGTGGCTCGCGGAGGCAGGGCGGGACCCGGTGGGCGTTTTGGTCGATGATGTTCTGGTGATCTGGGTTGGGAACTCGACGGATCAGGCCGATCTGAGGGGTGTTTGAGGGATCCGTCCTTTTAGAGAGTGCTCCGGTCCCCTTGGGCGTGGCGACCGCGCTCGCGAACCGGTCACGCCGTTCGTCCGGACTGTCAGGCATCCGTCGGTCCGGAGATGTGGGCACCGCTAGGCCGAGTGCCTGCTTGCAGCCCGGCCTGGTTACGTGCACGGCGAGCACCGTCTCTGTTCTCTGCCGTTGGTTCGCCGATCGCGGGGCTGTAGCTGTGATGCATCGTGATCGCTTCGCGGTCGTGGACGGTGCGGATCTCGCGTGTGCCCATGGTCAAGCGTGCTGCCGGTAGGTGGGGCGTATCGCTCATGCGTCAGGGCGAGGCTCGCCAGTCCTGCGGCGGGAGGTTCGTAGTCACGGAACCCGGTGGCGGACGGAGGCACCGGGTCAGCGGGGGGTTGTGTTGCGGCGGCGGTGGGCTTTTTGCCTGCAGCCGGCACTGCAGTATCGGGCGGGGCGGCCTGTGCGCGCGACGGCTAGGGGCTTACCGCAAACGTCGCAGTGTTGAGTTTCGTTACGAGGCGCGGTTCTCGTTTCGTTACGTTTCGTGGGGAGTTCCGTGACAGTGGACGGGCGGAGTCCGTCACAGGCGAGGGCGGTCATGCGGCCGGGGGCGCCCGTGGCGCGGTGGGCGCGTTCCATGAACATGCAGCCGACCATCAGCGTCCGGACGTCGGCGACGTCGACGTCGGCCCGCACTGCACCCGCGGCCTGGGCTCTGCGGAGGAGACCGGCGAGCGCGTCGGTGAACTCTTCGTCCAGGCCGTCGCGATGGAAGGACGCGACGCCGCCGTCCACTGCCAGGGCGTCGCAGAGGGCGTGGTTGAACATCGAGCGTTCGATCACCCAGGAGAGGAAGCCGTAGAACGCCTGGGCCGGGTCCTCGGCGTCGATCTGGGCTCGGGCCTCGTCGACGATGCGCTCGACGCGATCAGCGATGACCGCCTTGAACAGGGCCTCCTTGGTGGGGAAGTTCCGGTAGACCGTCCCGGCGCCGACGCCGGCGCGGCGGGCGATGTCGTCGAGCGGGACGAGCATGCCCTCGGCGGCGAAGGCCTCCATGGCGGCTTGCAGGATGCGTGCGCGGTTGCGGCGCGCGTCCGCGCGGCGAGGACCACCGGCGGGGTCGGACGGGCCGGTGTCCATGGCGGCTCCCCTTCGGTTGACAAACGGGGCGATCGTTCCGGTACGGTCTTAAGCGGGCTGATGGTTCCGATTGTACGGTCCCCAGGACGCGAGGAGCGGCGATGACGGGCACGGCGGTGGACGAGGCGCGGCGCAGGCTGGGACGGTTCGGGGTGGCGCTCATGGCCCCGATGGCTCCCGCGGACGCCTGGCGGAGTGCGGCGAAGCGGATGGAGAACGCCGGGTACGGGGCGATCTGGGTGAACGAGGCCGTCGGCGGGCGAGAGGTGTTCACGCAGTTGAGCGTGATGCTGCCCGCGACCGAGCGGATCGTGCTGGGCTCGGCGATCGCGAACGTGTGGGCGCGGCATCCGGCCGTGATGCAGGGCGCCGCGTCCGTGCTGGCCGACGCCTATCCCGGCAGGCTGGCGCTCGGGGTCGGCGTCAGCATGGAGCAGATCGTGGAGGGCAGCGGGCAGAGGTGGTCCAGCCCGCTCGGGAAGATGCGCGAGTACCTCGACGGGATGGACGCGTCGGTCGCCGCCGCTCCGGTGCCGTCCGTCCCCTTCCCGCGGCTGCTGGCCGCGTTGGGACCGAAGATGCAGGGGCTGGCGCGCGACCGTGCGGACGGGGCGCTGCCAGCGGCGATGCCGGTGGAGCACACGCGCCGGGCGCGGGAGCTGCTCGGGCCGGACAAGCTGCTGGTCGTCGTGCAGAGCGTCATCCTCGAACCCGATCCGGTGGAGGCGCGGGGCATCGCCCGGCAGTCACCGCTGCTCACGGTGCCCGGATCGCCCTATGTCCGCTCGCTGAGGACACTGGGTTTCGGTGACGAGGCGCTGTCCGGTGGCGGGTCCGACGAGGTCATCGACGCCTGCCTCGCCTGGGGGGACGAGAAGCGGATCGGCGAGAGGCTCAACGCGCATCTCGACGCCGGCGCCGACCACGTCTGTCTCGTGGTCATGAGTCCTGACCTCGGCGCGTCGACCGATCAGTACGAGCGCCTCGCCCCCGTGCTGCTGTAGCGGCCGCCGCAGGGCATGGCGCGGTCCTGCCAGCCCGGCCCGGCGACGCGAGCGGGCATGAGGGCGGCTCGGTCCTGGAACGCGAGCGCTTGTCAGCGGGGGCGTACCAGGCCGGTCTCGTAGGCGGCGATGACCAGTTGGGCTCGGTCGCGGGCTTGGAGCTTCGCCAGGAGGTGGCCGATGTGGGTCTTCACCGTGGCGGGGCTGAGGTGCAGGTGCGCGGCGAGTTCGGCGTTCGACAGGCCGCGGGCGACGAGGGTGAGGACCTCGCGTTCGCGTTCCGTGACGCCGTCCAGGCCGGCGGGCGCGGGCTGAGCGGCGCCGGGACCCGGGCCGCGGACGAACTCGGCGATCAGCCGGCGGGTCACGGAGGGTGCCAGCAGGGAGTCGCCCGCGGCGACGACCCGGACGGCGGAGAGCAGGTCGGCGGGCGGGGTGTCCTTCAGGAGGAATCCGCTGGCCCCCGCCCGCAGCGCGGAGTAGACGTAGGCGTCCAGGTCGAAGGTGGTGAGGATCAGGACGCGGACGTCCGGGAGGCTCTCGCTGATGCGCCGGGTCGCCTCGATGCCGTCCATCTCGGGCATCCGGACGTCCATCAGGACGACGTCGGGGTGTTCGCGTCCGGCCAGTTCGACGGCCTCCGCGCCGGTGCCGGCCTCGCCGACGGCGGTGAGGCCGGGGGCGGTGTCGATGAGGACGCGGAAGCTGCCGCGCAGGAGCGCCTGGTCGTCGGCGACGAGGACGCGGATGTCTGCCAAGGGTGCCTCACGGTCGCGCGGGGTCGTAGGGGAAGGCGGCCGACACGGCGAAGCCGCCTTCGGGGCGGGGGCCCGCGGTGAAGTCACCGCCGTACATCATGACGCGTTCGCGCATGCCGATCAGCCCGTGTCCCTGCCCGTCCGCCGCGCCGGGGAGGACGCGGACGCCGGGGCCGTCGTCGGTGACCTCGATGCGGACGCGTCCCGCGCGGGCTTCGACGAGGACGTGGCAGCGGGCGGGGGCGGCGTGCTTGACGACGTTGGTGACGGCCTCCTGGACGATGCGGTACACCGACAGGGCGACGCCGTCCGGGAGGGTGCCGGCCCGCACGTCCAGGTCGACGCGGACGCCGGTCATCGCGGCGCGTTCGGCGAGGCCGTCGAGGGCGGCGAGGTCCGGGGAGGGGGTCAGGTCGGGGTCGGGCATCCCGTTCGAGGGGGCTGCGGTGTCGGCGCGCAGGACACCGAGGAGCCGGCGCATCTCGGTGAGCGTGCCGCGGCTGGTCGTCTCGATGACGCGGAGGGCGTCGAGGGCCTCGCCGGGGCGGGCCTCGGCGACGTGGACGGCGACGCCGGCCTTGACGGCGATGAGGCTCATGCTGTGCGCGACGACGTCGTGGAGTTCGCGGGCGATGCGGAGGCGCTCGTCGGTGACGGCGCGGTCGGCGAGCTGGCGGGCGGAGCGGGCGGCGTGCGCGCGGCGCTCGCGGACGACGCGGCCGAGCGTCCAGGACGCGCCGAGGACGGCGAGGCCGAGGACCGCCTTGCCGATCTGCTGGGCCTGCCAGTTCGCGGGGCCGACGAGGGCTCCGCCGAGGATGGCGACGGCGCTGAGCGCGCCGATCAGCGGGGTCGGCACCCAGCGGCGGTGCGGGCGGGTCAGGGCGATCGGGTAGAGCGCGTACGCGGCGGCGGCGAACGAGTCCCAGGGCAGGCCGAGGACGAGCGCGAGGGCGGAGGCGCCGGAGACGGTCGTGAGGACGGGCACCGGCCAGCGGCGCCGGACCGCGAGGGGCAGGCCGGTCGCGGCGGCGATCGGGCAGGCGAGGAGGGCGGGGACGGGCGGCGTCGTGGCGAGCAGCAGGAGCAGCAGGGTGCCGAGCACGCCCACGGCGGCGTCGGCGCCGATGAGTTGCCGCGTGCTGAGCCGCCGGGCGAAGGGGGAGCGCAGCTCGGAGTCGTCCACGTCACGACGGTAGCGGCGCGGCCGCGCGGGCCGCGTCGTGCCGCCGGGCGTCAGCCCTGGGTCGGATGCGGCGGGGCGGGGTCGGAGCACGGTCGGAGGGCCGCGGGCGCGTCTCGTGCGGTGGTGGGAGCGGCGGGTCCGGACCGGGTTCCGATGCGCGGCGGGGCCGGCGCGGACCACCGTTGGCGGCATGATCGAGATACGAGAGCTGACCAAGCGCTACGGCGGGACGGTCGCCGTGGACGGACTGTCGTTCGAGGTGCGGCCGGGGGCGGTGACGGGGTTCCTCGGCCCGAACGGCGCGGGGAAGTCGACGACGATGCGCGTCCTGCTGGGGCTCGACGCGGCGACGTCGGGCGAGGCGCTGGTGAACGGGCGCCGGTACGTGGAGCTGCGGCGGCCGATGCGGGAGGTCGGCGCGCTGCTGGACGCGGGGGCCGTGCACGGCGGGCGCACCGCGTTCGACCATCTGCGGTGGCTGGCGCGCAGCAACGGGATCGGGACGCGGCGGGTGGCCGAGGTGCTGGAGCGGGTGGGTCTCGCGGGGGTGGCGCGCAAGCGGGCGGGCGGGTTCTCGCTCGGGATGCGGCAGCGGCTCGGGATCGCCGCGGCGCTGCTCGGCGACCCGGGGGTGCTGCTGTTCGACGAGCCGGTGAACGGGCTGGACCCGGACGGCGTCCGCTGGATCCGCGGGCTGATGCGGGGGTTCGCGGCCGAGGGCCGGACGGTGCTGGTCTCCAGCCATCTGATGAGCGAGATGGAGCTGACCGCGGACCGGCTGGTCGTCATCGGGCGCGGGCGGCTGATCGCCGACACGTCCGTGCGGGAGCTGGCGGACCGGTTCGGGCGCGGGGTCGTCGTGCGGTCACCGCGTCCGGCGGAGCTGACGGGCGTGCTCGCCGCGGCGGGCGGGTCCGTGGAGGCCGCGGCCGACGGCGCGCTCACCGTCACCGGGCTGGACGTCGCGGACATCGGCGAGCATGCCGCGGCGCGCGGCATCCCGCTGTACGAGGTGCGGCCGCGCGGCGCGTCGCTGGAGGAGGCGTACATGCGGCTGACCGGGGACGGCGCCGAGTTCGGGGCGGTGGCGCCGTGACCGACGCGATCGCGGCGGAGTGGTGCAAGCTCCGGTCCGTCCGCTCGACGGCGTACGTGCTGGGCACGGTCGCCGCCTTCCTGCTGCTGTGCGCGTGGTGGTCGTGGTACGCGGGCCGCTACTGGGACGGCCTCTCGGCGGAGCGCCGGGAGGCGTACGCCTCGGCTCCTCCGGAGCAGCCGCTCGCGTTGGCCCTGCCGATCTGCGGTGCCGTGCTCGGCGCGCTGACGGTGACGTCCGAGTACGCGACGGGGATGATCCGCACCAGCCTGGCCGCGCTCCCCCGGCGGCCGCGGCTGCTGGCGGCCAAGGCGCTGGTGGCCGGGACCGTCATGCTCGTGGCCGGGCTCGTGAGCACTACCGCCGCGCTGGCCGCCGGGAAGGCCGTCGTCGGGGACCGGCCACTACCCGCGTTCGAGCGCCCGTTCGCCGAGCACGTCCCGCACCTGCTGCTCATGGCGGTCACGGCGGCGGCCGTCACGCTGATCTGCACGGGGCTCGGGGTCGTGTTGCGTTCCACCGCGGCGACGATCACGGCTGGGGCGGGGGTCCTGTTCGTCCTGCCGACGCTCGCGACCCTCCTGCCCGCGCCGTGGGATGAGCGGATCTGGTCGGTGATGCCCGGCAACCTCGCCGATCAGATCGCGCCCGCGCCCGGCGTGACGGTGCGCCACGGCGTCCTTCCGCCGGCGGCCGCCAGTCTCCTGCTGGTGGCGTATGTGGCGGCGTCGCTCGGTGCGGGCGCCTTCGTGTTCTCGCGGAGGGACGCGTGATGCGCGATGTGGTCGCCGCCGAGTGGTGCAAACTGCGCTCGATCCGCTCGACCTTCGCGGTGCTGTCCGTCGCGGCCGGCTGCGCCGTGCTGACGTGGCTGATCGCCTTCCAGGCGGCGCGGGCCTTCGACGGGCTCTCCCCCGCGCGCCGTGCGGATCTGCCGCTGCGGCCGATCCAGGAGCTGGGCCCGTGGATCGCTGGGCTGTGCCTCGGGATCCTCGGCGTGCTCGCCGCGACGTCCGAGTACCGTTCCGGGACGATCCGCGCCAGCCTCGTCGCCGTGCCGCGCCGGGGACGGCTGGTCGCCGCCAAGGCGGTCGTGGTGGCGGCGGTCGCGCTGGCGGCGGGCGAGGCGGTGACGCTGGCGGCGGTGATCGGCACGCGGCTCGCCATCGGCGGCCAGCCCTTCACCGACCAGACCGGGTCGCTGTGCCAGGATCTGCCCGCGTTCGCGGTCGAGGGCACGTCGGTGGCGGTGTTCGCGCTGCTCGGCCTCGCGCTGGGCCTCCTGCTGCGGTCCGCGGCCGGGGCGATCACCATCATGGTGTTCCTGTGGCACATCGTCCCGCTGCTGGCCTTCCACCTGCCCGCGCCCTGGGACGCTCGGACCGGCTCGGTGCTCCCGGGCGCGCTGGCGACGCAGGCGGCGGGCCTCGACGCGGACGACTCGATCTACGGTGACCTGCTCGCGCCGCCCGTCGCGGCGGCGGCGATGGCCGCGTACGCGCTGCTGCCCCTCTGTCTCGCCGCGCTGCTCTTCGCGCGCCGGGACGCCTGACGACGGCGCCCTCGTAGGAGGACGCCGCCGTCAGGACGGCCGCGGCGGCCGCGGCGGCCGCGGCGGGGTCAGCCCGCCCTCAGGTGGGACGCGCGGAGCGCGAGGCGGTCGCGGAGCAGGCCGATGGCCTCCTCCAGCCGCGGCGCGGCCGCCTGCGCGCGCAGCCGGCGGCCGTCCAGGACGACGACGGCCTGCGCGAGCGCCGGGCGGGGCAGCGACGCGTCGGCCACGACGCTCAGCGTGACCTCGACGGACGTGACGGCCCCGCGGGCGTCGGCCAGCGCCGAGCGGACGGCGCGCTCGGCCGCCGCGCGCTCGTCGGCGGTGACCTCTCCCGAGGTCAGGAAACGGATCTGCGGTGTCTCTCTCATCGTCGCGTTCATGGCTCTCCCCAGGATGCGCGTGGTGACGGCGGTGTGATCCGCATCGCCGGGAGCCGCGGCGCCGGAGCGCCGCGCGCAACCCTGCGTAACCAGTGAACGCCGCGCGGGACGCGGGAGTCGCACCGATCCGGCGTGTGCTTCGTCACCGGAGCCGGATGCTGGGAGAACGGGGACGAGAGCTTCGTCACCCGCCGGGGTTGTAGAGCACGTGATCCGGGGTGATCCGGACGGTGACGCGCACCTCGCCCTCCTGGCGGAACGGGTAGGTGTCCTGGCCGAGGTACTTCTTGGCGAGCTTGTCGATGACCTCGTCCGCGCCCTCGGTCTCCAGCCGCGCCTCGCCGGACACCGACACCCAGTGGAACGCGTCCTCGGGGTCGAGCATGCTGACCGACACGCGCGCGTCGCGGCGCAGGTTCTTGTCCTTGGCGCGGCCGACGGCGGTGTTCATGATGACGTCGTCGCCGTCCACGTCCACCCATACGACGGTGTTGTGCAGCGAGCCGTCCGCGCGGATGGTCGTGGCGAAGGCCGGCAGCGGGCGGCTCAGCAGCGCCTTGGCGTCGTCCGAGAGCTTGCTCATGGTGTTCCTCCTCGTGGCGGGCCTGCTCCTCCGACGATCCGAACCCGCTCCTCCGGCTCGATCTTCCCGGTGCGGACGGGATCATTCGGTGGCGCCGGGAGACGGGCCGCCGCCGGAACGCCGCCGGGGCGGCACCGGAGGCGACCGGCCGGTCACCGGGTGGAGCGCGCGGCAAATGTTCTCCGAAGCGCAAGCCGTCCGTCATTACGGTGTCATGCGAGCGGACGCGATAAACCGGGTCCATTGGCCATGCGGGACGCATAAGAAGGCTTCCCATTTTCCGGGGCGTCCCCGGTCGGGCCCTTATCGGAAATGACCATCGCACCTGCGGGACCGCGCGCCGGATGACACGTTCCGCACCCGCTCCACCACCGACCGCACTGGTCACGGGCGATGGTCACGATCCAAGTGACCGGATCGGCGCCCGAACCGCGTTCAGCCAGGTGGCGGGCGCGGGTGGCGGGAGTGGGCCCGGAAGCCGCCGTTCGGCCGCTCACCGCACCCTCGCGGGCCGTCTACCATGGAGGCGTCGTTTCACCGATGACGCGTTTTTCATACTTCCCAAAAGAGCGGTCCCATCCTCTAACATAGGGCGGTGCCGTTCCGCCCTCGCGCAGACCCGTCGACTGGCTGGTGACCCCTTGCCCCAGGATTCAGCTGCACCCACCCCTCCGGCCGAGGGCGATCAGGCCGGCCGGCTGATCGACTATCCCCGGCGGGGCGGCCCCACGGTGCTGCGCATCCTGCTCGGCGCCCAGCTCCGCCGGCTCCGCGAGGCGCGCGGGATCTCCACCGAGCAGGCCGGATACGAGATCCGCGGCTCGCACTCCAAGATCAGCCGGATGGAGCTCGGCCGCGTCGGCTTCAAGGAGCGCGACGTCGCCGACCTGCTCACCCTGTACGGCGTCTCCGACCCCGCCGAGCGCGCTCCGCTGCTGGAGCTGGCCAAGGAGGCCAACACCCCAGGCTGGTGGCACCGGTACGGCGACGTCCTGCCGAGCTGGTTCGAGGTCTACCTCGGGCTGGAGGAGGCGGCGTCGCTGCTGCGCACCTACGAGCTCCAGTTCGTCCCCGGGCTGCTCCAGACGGAGGACTACGCGCGCGCCGTCGTCCGCCTGGGCTTCTCCGAAGCCTCCGAGGAGGAGGTGGAGCGCCGCGTCCAGGTCCGCACGACCCGGCAGAAGCGGTTCGTCGCCCCGGGCGCGCCGACGCTCTGGGCCGTCCTGGACGAGGCGGTCGTGCGCCGCCCGCTCGGCGGCCGCGACGTGATGCGGCGCCAGATCCAGCACCTCATCGAGATGTCCGAGCTCCCGAACGTCACGCTGCAGATCGTGCCGTTCGGCGCGGGCGGGCACGCCGCGGCGGGCGGCCCGTTCACCATCCTGCGGTTCGCCGAGCCCGGCCTGTCCGACGTCGTCTACCTGGAGCAGCTCACCAGCGCGCTCTACCTCGACAAGCCGACGGACGTCGACACCTACATGCGCGCCATGAACAACCTCTGCATCACCGCCGCGCGTCCCGACGACACCGGACGCCAGCTCTCCCGCATCCTCAGCGAGCTCTGACCCCGGGCACGTCCCGAGCCGGCCGGTCGCGACACGGCTCGGTCGGAGGCGGTGCGGTCACGGCGGCGCGTCGTCGTCCAGGACGCGCTCGTTCCGGGTCCGGCTGCCGCCGCGGAACTCGGCGATGACCTCCCCGTCCGGGACGCGGCGCACGGTCACGTCGTAGACGCCGCTGCGGCCGTAGCGGGTGCGCTCCACGGCCGTCGCCTCCAGGACGTCGCCGGCGCGGGCCGGGGCGACGAAGACGACGTCGGCGGACGCGGCGACCGTGACGGCGTCATGGGTGTTGCAGGCGTAGGCGAACGCCGAGTCGGCCAGCAGGAACAGGTAGCCGCCGTGCGCGATGCCGAACCCGTTCACCATCGTGCCGCCGACGGTCATGCGCAGGCGGGCGCGTCCGGGCGCGATCTCGGCGATCCGCATGCCGAGGTCCTGGGCGACCCTGTCCCGCGCGTACATCGTCTCGGCGCACCGCCGCGCCACCTCCGCCGCGTCGCTCACCGGCCCAGCGTAGTGATCGCCTGGCATCGACGGGCACCGACCGGGAAGGACCACCGGGCGGAGCGGCGCCGGCGCGACCGGTCGCCGCCCGGACGACCGGGTAGGACGAGGGAAGGGGAACCATGCTGTTCGGTAAGGAACACGTCAAGCGCTACCAGGAGACCGACGGCGAGGTCGGGCACGAATGGCAGGGCACCGTCACGCTGCTGCTCACGACCACGGGCAGGCGCAGCGGGCAGCCCCGCACCACTCCGCTGATCTACCAGCAGGAGGGCGACGCGTACCTGGTCGTGGCGTCCAACGGCGGCGCGGACGAGCCGCCCCTCTGGTACCGGAACCTGGAGGCGAACCCGGAGGTGCGGGTCCAGGTGAAGGGCGACAAGTTCACGGCGCGGGCGCGTACCGCGACGCCGGAGGAGAAGCCGGCGCTGTGGAAGAAGATGGCCGCCGTTTGGCCGCAGTACGACGAGTACCAGAAGAAGACCGGCCGGCCGATCCCGGTGGTCGTGCTCGAACGCGCCTGAGACGGGCGGTTCCCTTTCGCGGCGGGCGCCGGGGCGTGTAGCGTCGGTGGGGAACATCAGTTCGACCGCTGACCGTCCGAGGCCGCCGAGGTACCGAGGTGCCGATGTCGCAGAAGGCTGACACCGAGCCGCCCCCGCCCCGGCTGCTCGGACGCTGGGGCCTCACGCCGGAGGGGTCCGCGGGCGCCGGGCCCCTCGACGCGGCGCCCGTCCGCACCGCGCCGGGCCGCCGGTGCTGGCGGGTCGGCACGGCCGCGGGGCCGTTCTTCCTCAAGGAGTACGCCGAGCCCGACCGGCGGCGCGTGCTGTTCCAGCACCGGGTCACCGCGGCGCTCGACGCGGCGGGCCTGCCCGTGCTCGCGCCGGTCCCGGCGCGCGGCGGCCGGACGCTCGTCACTGCGGGCGGGCGCGGCTACGTCCTGTACCCGTGGGTCGCCGGGCGGCGGCGCGGTGGCCTGGAGCTGACCTTCGGGCAGTGCGAGGAGCTCGGCGGCCTGCTCGGGCGCCTGCACGCGGGCCTCGACCGCCTGACGCCGCCGGTGCAGCAGAGCATGCTCGTCCCGACCCCGCGCGCCGCGGACGCCGTCGCGGCGGTCGACGCGCTGCTGGCGGCCGTCCCGGACGGCGGCGGCACCGACTTCGACGCGCTGACCGCGCGGCGCCTGCGGGAGCGGCGCGCCCTGCTCGACGAGATGGCCGACCACCAGCCGCCGGAGATGGAGGTGAGCACGGTCGGCCACCTGCACGGCTCGTTCGGCGCGCGGCACCTGCGCTACGGCGGGTCCGGCAACGTCACGGCCGTCCTCGGCTGGGACGGCCTCACCACCGGGCCGGTGGCCGGCGAGGTGGTGCGGGCCGCGGCCCGGCTGTTCGCGTGCGACGACGACCGGGGCCTCGACCTCGACCGCGTCCAGGCGTTCGTGCGGGGCCACCGGGCCGCGTTCCCGCTGGACGCGGGGCAGATCCAGTCCGCCGTGCACCGGACGTGGTGGGAGCGGCTGTGCGACGTCGCGCCGCTCCGCCACCGGTACCTCGGCGACGGCGGGGAGGGCGGCGCCGCGGGCGAGGACGGCGCGGGTGAGCGCGCCTCCGCCGCGCTGGTGACGTGGTGGTCGGCGCAGCTGGAGCGGACGCTGGAGGTGTTCGCCGCGCCCTACACCGATCCGCTCGACGGCGCCGGCTCCGGAGCGCACGGCGACGCCGACGTCCCGGAGGACAGTCCGGCCTACGGCTGAGCGGACTTCGGCCTCGCGTCCGAACTTGACCGGACGTTACAGATTCGCCTAGCGTCGGTCGCATGGCGCGCAGCAGGGAGTTCGACACCGAGGCCGCGGTCGCCGCGGCGACGGAGGTGTTCCGGAGCCGCGGCTACGAGGCGACGTCGGTCCAGGACCTCGTCGAGGCCACCGGGATCGGCCGGGGTTCCCTCTACGCGGCGTTCGGCAGCAAGGACGGCCTGTACGAGCTCGCCCTGCGCCACTACTCCGAACGGTCGCTGGCCGGGATCGCCGCTCGCCTGGAGCGCGACGCGCCCGTCCGCGAGCTCGTCCGGGACCTGCTGCTGTACGTCGTCGACGACACGGTCGGCGACCCGCGGCGGCGCGGCTGCCTGATGACGAACGCGGCCGTGGAGCGCCTGCCGGGCGACGCGGTGGCCGGGCGGATCGTCGGCGACTCGTTCGACGCGGTCGCCGGGCTGGTCGAGAGGGCGCTGCGGCGCGGGCGGGCGCGGGGCGAGCTGCCCGCGGACGCCGACGTCACCGCGCTCGCCGACTTCGTGACGACGGCCGTCCAGGGGCTGCGCGTCCAGGGCAAGGCCGGCGCCGACCGGCGCCGCCTCGCCGCGGTCGTCGACACCGCACTGGGGGCGCTGCCCGTTTCCGGGTAGAGACCCGGTCCGGCGGGTGCCGCACCATCCTCAACGAACTGTAATGATCGGTCAAGAAAAAGGGAGTCTCGCATGACCACCGTCGCGCTGCTGGGCACCGGCATCATGGGCGCCCCGATGGCCCGCAACCTGCTCCGCAACGGCCACCGGGTGACCGTGTGGAACCGCACCGCGGCCAATGCCGAGCCGCTGCGGGCCGACGGCGCCGCCGTCGCCGGATCGCCCGCCGAGGCCGTCGAGGGCGCCGAGGTCGTCATCACGATGCTCACCGACGGCGACACCGTGCTGTCCGCCATGACCGAGGCCGCCCCCGGCCTGCGCGAGGGGCAGGTCTGGGCGCAGATGAGCACGGTCGGCGTCGCCGCCGTGCCGGAGCTGGCCGGTTTCGCCGCCGAGCGGGGGCTGACGTTCGTCGACGCGCCCGTCCAGGGCACGAAGCAGCCCGCCGAGCAGGGGAAGCTCATCATCCTGGCCGCCGGCCCGCAGGACGTCCGCGCCGCGCTGGAGCCGGTGTTCGGATCGGTCGGCGCGAAGACGCTGTGGCTGGCCGAGGACGGCGCCTCGGGGGCGGCCACGCGGCTGAAGCTCGCCGCGGTCGGCTACGCCATCTCGACGACCTCGATCATCGCCGAGTCCCTCGCGCTGGTGAAGGCGCTCGGGCTCGACCCGGCGCTGTTCGGGGAGGTCGTCACGGGCGGCCCGCTGGACAGCGGCTACCTCCAGGTCAAGATGAAGGCCATCCTGTCCGAGGACTTCGAGCCGAGCTTCGCGCTCCGCAACGCGGAGAAGGACACCCGGCTCATCCACGAGGCCGCCGAGTCCGCCAAGGTCCGCCTCGACCTGAACGACGCCGCGAACGAGCGGTTCCGCCGCGCGCTCGCGCAGGGCCACGGCGACGAGGACATGGCCGCGACCTACTTCGCGAGCTTCCCCGGCTGAGGCGCGGGAGCAAGTGCGGGAGCGGGCGCGGGGGCGAGGTGCGCCGTCGCGCCGCCGATCACGACCAGGCCCCGGCGGCCGGTGCCGGGACGCGGCGGACGCAGCTCGACGATGCCCCCGTTCGGCATGGTGCACGCGTCCGCGAACCGGCGGAACGCGCGCATGTCCGCCGGGCCGGGGCGCTCCACGCCGGTGAACAGCGACCACATGAGCGCGCGCATGAAGATGCCGTGCGTGAACACGGCGATCAGTTCGCCGGCGTGGCGCCCCGCGAGACCGTCCTCAAGGCGCGAGGTGAAGGCCCGCACGCGGTCGAGAAGGCCGGCGAACGACTCGCCGTCGCCGCCGAGGACGAGTGCGGGGTCCGCCCTGTCCCAGTACGCCTCGGCGAAGGGGCGGCGTTCCGCGTTCGTCGTCCGCGGCCCGTGCAGGTCGCCGAGGTAGGTGAACTCCTGGACGGGCCACTCCTCGTACGGGACGCCGGGGAAGCGGGCCAGGGTGGGCGCCGCGGTCTCCCTGGCCCGCACGAACGGCGAGCTGACGACCAGCCCCGGCGGCCGGGGGAAGGACGCGGCGACCCGATCGGCCTCGGCGCGGCCGCGCGCGGTCAGCGGCGCGGCGCCGGGGCCGTTCGTCGGCAGCCCGGCGTTCGACTCGCTCTCGCCGTGCCGGACGAGCCAGACGGCGCCCGTCTCCGCACCGGCGTCGTAGGACGCCTCCACGGGCGAGTCCACCGGGAGAGGAGCGGGCGCGCCGCCGGAGCCGGGATTCTGGGTGTCGGACATGTGGCAAGGCTGGCATGCGGGGTGGCGGTGCGGGACGCCGGGTCGGCGGACGCGAGGATGGGGGCATGGAGGTTCTGAGCAGCCGCATCCTGCTGCGCCCGGCGGACCCGGGACGCAGCCAGCGCTTCTACCGCGACGTCCTCGGGCTCGCCGTGTACCGCGAGTTCGGCCCGGCGGACTCCCCCGGCATCGTGTTCTTCCTCGGCCCGGGGTTCCTGGAGGTGTCGGGGCACGGCGAGGGCGGCACGGGCCCGTCCCCGATGATCTGGCTCCAGGTCCGGGACGTCCGCGCCGAGCACGAGCGGCTCGCGGCGGCGGGCGCGCGGATCGTCCGGGAACTGCGCGAGGAGCCGTGGGGCCTGGTGGAGATGTGGATCGAGGACCCCGACGGCGTCAGGATCGTCGTCGTGGAGGTGCCCGAGGCGCATCCGCTGCGCCGTGACCCGCGTTCCTGACCGGCGGATCCTCCGCCGCCATGCTGGAAAACGCTGGAATTGTCTGGAGTTCCCTGTACTGTCACGCGCATGCCCCGGTCCCCCGGCGTCCCGACCCCCGACGCGCTGGAGGCGCGCAT